>JAJDDH010000381.1 GCA_029260415.1 Phycisphaerales bacterium
GTCGGGCGGCGAGTCGGGCGGGCTGTACCCACGGGCCAGGCGCTGAAGCCCGAGGCGGTGGGCCGCGGCGCAGATGCTCTCGCTCGAGCGGCGCTGCGCCTCCTCGATCGACGCGAACTCGCCCAGCAGGGCCAGCTCCGCGTCGGGACGGACCTGGCGGGTCTGCGGGTCCATGAACTCGCCGCTGATGCCCTCGTACGAGTCGTACCGCCCGGAGTCGAAGTTCCACTTGGCGACCCGCCCGCGCGACTCCAGGTAAGCCAGCCAGACGTGCTGGAACCGCGAGCCGCGGGCGCTGACGTACGCCGTGGGGATGCCCTTGGCTTTACCCACGCTCATCGCGAAGTAGACCTGGTCGGACGCGACCCCGCCGTGCTTCTTGATCGCCCGGAGCGAGTACTCGCCCGAGGCGGTGAGCTTCTTGGGATTCTTCACCGGGTCGTCGTAGTAGTCGTCGTCGTAGTCGATCTCGAAGAACCGGTTGGCGAGGTTCACGTCCCGCTTGTACTGCGACAGCGCCCACTCCATCTGCTCGCGCGTCTCGGTGGTGTCCACCACGTACACGAGCAGCTCCGCGGGCATCCCCGCCAGGTCGTTCGCCAGGTCGCGGGCGTGATCCGTGTAGTACGCGAAGATGTCCGCCGGATCCATCGACGTCGCGGTGTTCTCGTCGATTCGCATCTCGTAGGGCGCGTCGTGGACGACACAGATCGCCGCGGCCAAGTTGTCGAAGACCGCGACCTTCTTCGCCCCGTGCGCCTCGACCAGCGCCGCGAGCGTTTTGTACGCGCCCGGGATGTTGTCGTGATCGGTGTCCACGCTCATTGCCAGCGTCCACGCCAGCTCCTCGTTCTCCTTCAGGACCGGGAACAGCACGCCCTGCGTCTCCCGGTCCGCCTGCGCCAGCTGGGCCACGACCAGCAGCGGCGCGTGCGCCTGTACGATCGCGTCCAGCTCCTTGTCCGACGCGTACCGGACCGTCCGGTCCAGCAGGTCGTTGAGCGCCCGCTGCGTCGCGACAAAGTCGCCCGACTTCTCCAGTGCGTCCATGTGCCCCCGGGCCAGCTCCCGCACGCGCTCGCTCATGGACGAGGGCTTGCTCGCCCGCCCCCGCTGCGCCAGCGCGGGCGAGGCCAGGGCGAGTCCCGCGATCAGGGCGAGTGTGGTCGTTCTCATCGTCGTCTCCTGCGCGGCTGCTCCGCGTTGAGGGTTCTACGCACGTCGCCTCCCGCTCGTTCCCGAGGGAGGGCGCCGCATTCGATCAGGTCTGGGATCCCGCCGCCAGGGCTCGCAGGTCGGGGATCATCGACAGGTCCAGGTTCCCGCCCGTCAGGATGACCCCCACGCGCCGCCCGGCGCGTCCCTCGCCCGCCCGCCTGGCCAGCCCCGCGAGCCCAAGCACGCCCGTGGGCTCGACCACGATCCGCAAACGCTCCATGCACAGCAGCGCCCAGCGGGCCAGCGCCGCGTCGCTCACGCTGAGCATCTCGTCCGTGTGGGTCCGCACCATCGGGAAGGTGTACCGCCCCAGGCGGGGCGTCCGGGCCCCGTCAGCGATCGTGTCCGGGTTGCTCACCTCGTGCAGCACACCGGTCTCAAAGCTCCGCGTCGCGTCGTCGCCCGCCTCGGGCTCCACCCCGATCACCCGGCAGCCCGGGCAAATGGCCTTGGTCGCGATCGCGCTGCCCGAGAGCAGGCCCCCACCCCCGCAGCAGACGTGCAGCTCGTCGAGATTGGGGATCTGCTCGTGCAGCTCCAGCGCCGCCGTGCCCTGGCCCGCGATCACGCCCGGATGGTCGTACGGCGGGATGATCGTCAGCCCGCGCTCCCCCGCGATCCGCGCCCCGATCTCCTCGCGAACCTGCGTCTTGGGGTCGTACTCGACCACCTCACTCCCCGCGGGCGCCCGCTCCAGGTAGCCCTCGGTTGCCAGGCGTTTCACCCGCGGCGCGTTCGTGGGCATCACGACCACCGCGGGGACGCCCAGCTGCGCCGCGGCGCATGCGACGCCCTGGGCGTGGTTCCCGCTGGAGTAGGCGATGACGCCCGCCCGCCGGGCGTCAGCATCGAGCAGGCTCAGCGCGTTATACGCCCCCCGGAACTTGAACGCCCCGACCCGCTGCAGGTTCTCGCACTTGAGGAAGACCTCGGCCCCGATCAGTTCATCGACAGACCGACTCGTCAGCACGGGCGTTCGCTTGGCAACCCCCGCGAGGCGGGCGCTGGCGGCGCGGATGTCGTCGATCGTCACCGCGCTGGCGAGCGAGAGATCGGGCGTGATGTCCGTGGGCGTCGCCGAGGTCATGGGGCAATCGTAGCGCGACAAAAAAACCGCCTTCCCGCTTGCGCGGGAGGCGGCCGTAGGAATGCCTTGTTCGAAGGCGATGTCCTGCGATGGGCTGCACTCAACGGCAGTCCGTCGAGCTGCCTGTTATTGGCGCAGCCCTCTCATACAGTCACACGGTTGCACTGGATCACCTCCTTCAGAGAAACGCCGCTCCGGCTGTCGCAAGGGCGTTGTGCCCCCTGCCCGCCAGACTCCATTCCCCCGAACCGTCGCCCGGGGCTCAGCGCCCGAGGGTGGTCTAGAACGCCCTCGGTCGTCGCGGCTGGCTTGGGCGATCGCCGGTGGTTCTCACCGGGTCAGGCCCCGCCCGATCCGCGATGCCTTTGTATCGTCAACCCATACGCGTGTGCAACAGCAAAGTTCCCGGTGGACAGCCTGGAACGGGCGCTAGCCCTCAAACTCCTCGAACTCGCCCGCCGCGCCCTGCTCGTCCAGGTAGGCCTGAAACTCGCCCATCTTGTACGAAATAAAGCAGAACGCGTGGTGCAGCGTCAGCCATTCAATATCCGACTTGTCCTCGTCCAGGTCCTTGCGCAGGCGGTTGAACTCCGCGAGCATCGTCTCCGCTTTCATCGTCGTCTCCGATCAACCGGCGGCGCCTCTACGCGCTCGCCGGGGATTGCTTCCGAACCAAACCAGCACCCGCCGACAGCGCGTACAGCGCGATCAGCACCAGCACGATCATGGGCCCGCCCTGACGGTTGAGCTCGAAGCTCAGCACCAGCCCGCCCGCGACCCCGACCACCCCCGCCAGAACCGACAGCGCCATCACGCTCGTAAGCCGGTCGCTCAGTCGCAGCGCGATCGCCCCGGGCAGCACGAACAGCGCCGTCGCCAGCACGATCCCCGCGAGCTTGACCGTCACCACCACCGCCAGCGACAGCAGCAGCAACAGCACCAGCTTCATGCGCGGCCCGGGCGTGCCGAACGCCTCGCACGCGTCCTCATCAAACGCCCAGAAGAGCATCGGGCGGCGCAGCGTGAACATCGCCCCGCCCACGATCAGCAGCGCGACGCCTCCGATGAGCGCGTCGCCCCAGCCCACGTTGACCACGCTGCCGAACAGCACCGACTCCAGGTCCGGGGGCGAGGCCCGACCCGCCAGGGCCGCCCGCCGCCCCGCCTCGCGCAGCAGCACGAAGCCCAGCGCCATCGAGAGCGCGAGCACGACGCCGATCGCCGTGTCCGTGCGTGTCCCGCGCTTGCCGCTGAGCCAGGCGATGCCCAGCGCCGCGGCCAGGGAGAACCCCAGCACGATCGCCAGCAGCGCCCCTGCGCCCGCCTGCGTCGCGCCCGTCACGCCCAGCAGGTACGCCAGCCCCACGCCCCCGAACGCGGCGTGGCTCACGCCCTGCC
>JAJDDH010000382.1 GCA_029260415.1 Phycisphaerales bacterium
CTGGGCCTGATCGGTCGAGGCGCCGCAGTGGTGCGTGAAGTGAACCACGCCCTTGGCCTCCGCAACGGGCGTGCCCCAGTCGGCGGTCTTGGCGGAGGGCTGGTCCTGGTACACATCCAGCGCCGCGCGGATGCCCTTGGATTCGACCGCTTCGCGCAGGGCGGTCTCATCCACGATGTCGCCCCGGCTCGTGTTGACAAAGGAGGCCCCGGGCTTCATCGAGGCGAAGAACCCCGGGCCGCACAGGCTCTTGGTGTCGGGCGTCGATGCGACATGGATCGAGACCGCGTCGGCCCGACCCAGCGCCTTGATCAGCGCCTCGCGCGTGTACGGGATCGGCTCGATTCCCAGCGCCCGGGCGGTGTCGTCGCCCAGCGAGCGGGACTGGGCCATGATCTTCATCTCGAAGGCCTTGGCCCGCTTGATGACCTCGGTCCCGATGGCGCCCGTGCCCACAACCAGCAGCGTCCGCCCCTTGAGCCCGCGGGCCTTGGCGAAGCCCGCCTTGTCCCACCGGCCATCGCGCAGCGAACGGTCCTGCTCGCAGATCCGACGGTCCAGCGCGATCAGGTGCCCGATGGTCAGCTCCGCGACCGCCACGGCGTTCATCCCCGGGCAGTTGCAGACCGGGATGCCCTTGCCCTTGGCCGCCTCGAAGTCGATGTTGTCGTAGCCCGCGCCCGCCCGGATGATGCCCTTGAGCGTCTTGGCGCCCTCGATCACGCCCGCGGGAACCTTGGTCGAGCGGACAATCAGGACCTCCGCCTCGGTGCGTTTGATCGCCTCGGGCAGGGTCTCGGGGTTCAGCTCTGGCTCGGAAGTCACTCGGCAGCCCAGCGCCTCGAGCCCCGCGATCCCTTCACTCTCAAACTTGTCGGCGATCAGCACCTTCAACGCGCGTCCTCCAGACTCAACCCGCCCGCTCACCGGACGGCGCCGGGCAATGGTAGCTCGGATCGGGCGGGGGCAAGTCGCGGAGTGACGCGATCAGGGCGACGCGTCGCGGGGCTGGCCGGTGTTGATCTCCGAGCCCCCAAAGTCGATGCCGCGGAGCCCGCCGCGGGTCCATCGGTAGTAGCCGGTGTACTCGCGGAACCCGGCGCCCGGGATGATGTTGCGGATGGTCGTGGGCTCGGGCGAGGCCGGGCTCTTCGGGCGGAACCCGGGGTTGGACTCGCTCGTGCTGCGGACCGTGACCGAGGCGTCGAAGGCCAGGACCGGCTGGCGAGCGTCGTCGTTGAAGAAGAAATACCCCTCACCCGACCCGGCGCTGACCCGATCGCCCGAGAAGTGGCGGTCGTACGAGTCGAACATGTGCGCTTTGCCCGAGGGGAAGGAGACCTCCGTGTACCGCCTGAGTGTCAGGAAGTTCGCATACTCGGCGTTGTTGGACCAGGCGACCCAGCTCAACCCGTTCTGATCGAACGGAACCTTGGTCCCGGTCGCGACATCGACCGAGTAGGCGACGGTCGCCGTTTCGTACGAACTCTCGAATTTCCTCCGGATCAGGCTGGGCGCGAACTCGGCAACGGGGGTTTGTGAGCGCTCGGTCTGCACGGCGTCCTCGGGGCACGCGGCGCTCGCCTCCTGCGCCGAGCCGCTCATGAAGTCGAGAAAGGTCAGGTGTGTGAACCAGAGGTGCGCGAACCACGGGTTCTGCGTGCTGCCTCGCGGGACCGTGTCGTGCCCCGTCCGCGTGCGGATGATATCGATCGCCTGGAAGGCCGTTGCGAGCCGGTCGTGCGTGTCCTCGAGCTGCAGGTCCGCATACTTGGACGGCAACGCCGCGCCCCCACCCTTCCACGAGAAGCTCGGGATGGTGTCATCGAACGTTGACGCGTAGTTGCCCGCGCCGATGCCGAGCTGTCGCATGTTCGACTGGCAGATGGCCGTCCGAGCGGTGTTCCGCGCCGACGACAGCGCCGGCAGCAGGATCCCGATCAGCAGGGCGATGATCGCGATCACCACCAGCAGCTCGATCAGCGTGAACGCGTGATCTGTACTCCGCCGGGTCATGCGGGCTCCGCTCTTGGGCACACGAGGCAGCATATCCGAACCTCGCTCCTCTCCAACCCCGCTCGCGCCCATCTGATCAGGGGATCTGCCGCAGTCGCCCGTCGTCCATCTCCGTGCGCAGGCGTTCGAGCAGCTCCACCCCCTCGGCGGGCAGCCCCCCACGGCGCATCAGCGCCTCGAGCTCCAGCACCCCGGCGCTGAGCGATTCGCTTGAGCCCTGGGCAATCAGCGTCATGACCCGATCCCGAACGGCGGGCCACTCGGGCTCCGCGCCCAGCGAGCCCAGCTCGTCGATCGGTGTAGGCGACGCGTCCTCTGCGGCATTGCCGGTGGTTCCGGGCGCCCGCTCCTCCGCCCCGACCGCCGCCAGCCCGGGCTCCTGAGCGGGGGGCGTGCTCGAGCCGGTTGATCGGGACATCACGCTCACAACGAACACCGCCGCGAGAAGCACGGCGCACACGCCCATGAGCAGGCGGGACATGGCCGTCTGGCGCGAGAGCGATCGCTCGAGCCGCTTGAGCTTGAGGTCTGTGCTCACCGGGGGCGACGCGGGAACGGGCGACGCATGATCAACCGGTGCAGCGCCATCGCCAGACGCCCAGGTCCAACTGGGACGCTCGCCCGCGGCGTCGGACGCCTGCGAGAACGCCGCGATGCGCTCGGGCGAGCCCTGCCCGGGCAGCAGGCGCGCCGGCCCGAGCCCCAGGTGCTGTCGGTCGCGGTCCACCTGGAACACCGCCCCGCACGTGGTGCACGCGTACTGCTCCGGGCTGACGCTGGCCTGGCAGGCGTGGCAGAACCCGAGCAGGTGCGACACGCCCGGGACGCGCTTGGCCAGCATCCAGAACTGGCGTGTGGTCGGGCCGCGCACGACGCTCGCGCTGTTGATCTTGCCCAGGTCGATCCGGGACACGAGCGTGTCGTACGAACAGCCCGGGAGGGTCGGGTTCGTCTCGTCGCGCACGAACCACGGGCCCATCGCGTTCTGGGTCGCCTGGCGTGAGAGCGGGTCGAAGCGCCCTGAGCAGGCGTCGCAGCGGGCGGTGTTGCCGGAGATGACGCCGCAGTACGGGCAGACGATCGCGCGCGGCTGCGGCGTGGGCGCGGGGCGGTCGCGGGCAGGGGGCGCCGGGGCGTCATGGATCGGGTTGGGGTTGGTCATGGTCGCGTGTGCGTCCAGCGGGTGGGCGCCGGTCTGCCCTTTCGGGGGCTCTGCGGGCTTCTCGACCCGGGATCACCCCGGGGATGTTCATCGGTCCATACGCCTCCGTGCCCTGATCGGTTGACCTCGGGGGGCCCCGGGGCTCAGATCCAGCCATGAAACGACTGTGCGCATCGCCCACCCCCCGGTCAAGAGCCCTGGCCCGGTCCACCGCCCTGTGGGGTGCAGCCCTGCTGATGCTCGGGGCCTGCTCGTCCCCGATGGTGAACCGTGAACGCCCGTCCATGTCGCCGAGGTCCTCCATCGGCGTTTCCGCTGAGCGAGCAGCCGAGCCCGCCCGCGTCCCCGCGATCATCGACGGCCGGGCCGTGTCGTGGACCGAGCTGCGCGACCGGACCAGCGAGATCGGCGGGGCGATCGCCCTCGAGGAGATCGCCCTCGACCGCGCCCTGGAGCGTGAGCTCGAGCGCGCGGGCGTCACGCTCGCGCCCGACGCGATCAGCCGGGAGCGGGACCTGCTCCTGGGCGAACTCGAGGCCTCAGGCGCCGCCTCGCCCAGCGCCGACGTGCTGACCATCGTGCGCCGCCAGCGGAATCTGGGCGGGGTGGGGTTTGAGCGATTGCTCGAACGCAACGCCAGACTCCGGGCCCTGGT
>JAJDDH010000383.1 GCA_029260415.1 Phycisphaerales bacterium
TCACCCGCGGTCTTGGAAGCCCACGCGCTGCGCGCTCTCCACGCGGCGTCGATGGCCGACCGAGCCCCCGGGGCGCCCACGGACGGAACCTCAGCAATCACCTCGTCGTGAGCCGGGTTGACAACACTGAGCGTGTCACCACCCGAAGCTCCGACCCAGGCGCCATCAATCAGGCATTGTGTCTGCACGTGCCCTTCTTTACCGCGGGGTCTGCTGCCGACCAGAACGGTCTGCGCTTGCCGCCTATCCATCAATCATAGGTGCGCCCCGGGGTGACCGCCGGGGTCCGTCCGCCCTGGGCTGCATCCCCGGTTCACGCATCGACCGGGAGCCCGGCTGATCGAACGCCCCGGAGTTCCTGGACGCGCGAGCCAGACCCCGGTCTCGCCGAGCGCGGTGGGACCTCTCCGGACTCACTCCGCGTTGGCTCACGGCGTTGAGCGAGAGGCATCAACCGGTCGGGCCCGGGCTGCTGGGGCGGGCCGTCACGAAAGCGGGGGTCGATCCCGGAGACGGCGAAGGCCGCTCGTGCCGCCCTCGGACGAGGGCGGCACGACCCCAATCAACCGGTACTGAGTGTGAGACCGGGTCGAGATCCGATCCGGTCACCCCTCCCGGGGCTTGACCGCGGCAGGCCAGGAGATTCCTGAGGGTCTCGGGCCCGGTTCGGGTGTCGTCTTTGCCCGGGGTCAAAGGGTCGGGTAGATCGCCAGGGCCATCGCAGGAAGCAGCGCACCGATGTCTCGCCTGGGGATGCCGGCCTTCGGAGGCGAGGGCATGTCGGAGCAGTCGGATCGGTCCATCAGGCGTCTGGTGGGCGCCTGAACTCCCTGCGGACCTCGCCTTCCCATCACGGGTGGAGCGGGCGCCGAACAACAGAGCGATGAAGGCGACTCGATTGAGAACGAAGAACCCGAATCACCTGCCGGCAGATGTCGGCGTGCCCGCGCCGGGGTTTGTCGCCGATCCGTTGTTCCGTCTCGATCCCGGCTGGGAAGAGAATGTTGTTCCCCTTGTGGATGTGCAGTTGCGTGTCCTGTTCCAGCTCTCTGAGGCGTCCATCGCATTGGCGCCATGCCGAGCAGGTTCCTTCGGGCGGGGCGAGGTCGTCGGTCAACTCGTGTACGCGAGTTCGGCGCCGACATCGTCGTGATCGTGGGCCATGCAGGCGATAGGGCGGCGAATGCTCCAGGGCGGTCCACCCTGGATCTCGGTCCGCCGTTCCAGGCGCCGGAACCACGGGAAGAGGACGCGTTCCTCGCGGACGAAATGGTCGTGCGCGTCCTCGGTCAGAGCCGCAACAGTCCTATGCAACTCGATGAGACGGGGTTCACCTCCGGCGTGGGCAGCAACCCACTTGGCGACCAGGACCTCAAGCCGGTCCAACGCCGCCCGGGTCAACACGTGATGTGTCTGTTCGACATGATGCGCGAACTGGGCCATCGTGGCGTTAGACGCAGTCCTGCGTTGTGTCTGACTCGGCTCACATTGGCTCGTGAGGGGACAGGGCGCCTGCGAGCTCGTCGGGGTCCAGCCCAAACCGGTCGGCGGCGTGAATGAGCTCCCGCCGCCGGAGCAGTAGTCGATGCCACGGGCCTCAAGATTCGGAATCAGACCAGGCCATGCGATGACAATCTCTCGGAGGGTCATGCTGGGTGCAATCCTACGGTCCATTGCTGCCCCCCTCGAAGATTGATTGATCTTCAGCGTTGAGGGCACGAGCAGTTCCGAGGTGCGCCCACGCCGCGTCGAAGGTCATCACATCGCCCGGGAACTCGCGATTCGCGGTCTGGGCTTCTGGTTCCGAGCCGAAGGCTGCCGCCATCGAGCCCATGGGCGTTCGTAGGCTTGGCGCGACCAGAAAGTACGCCCGGTCCGTACTCATCCATGCTCTGCTTACGAAGCTGTGGCACCAGCGCGTGACGATCTTGATGCTGGCGTGCTCAACCTCGTAGTTCACCTGGCAGTTGAAATCATCGAAGAGGTAGGCCTCATGGCCACGATCGCCTTCAACGATCGTTGCCGTGGCCCATCGCTCGTCGCTGATGATCATGTTGCACTGCTCACAGACTGAGTCATCGAGCCGGACGGATGGTGGGCCGCTTTCGGCGTGCCCGCCACATCCGCAGAGTGGCGCGATTCCCGCAAGAACAATGGAAACCGAGATCGATCTCATAGGGCGCCCTTCCGGGCAAAGAGCAGAGTCGCGAGCATCAACGGCACAACCGCCCAGAGCACAAGGGTCGTGGCAAGCATCCACGAGAGCGAATCGCCGTACGTGCGTGAGGCGTATGCGCCAACGGGTCCAAGCACGTCCAGCGATGCGTTCATGTTGACAATCACCGCCATCTTGAACGCTTGAAGTGGGTTCAGAACGGCGAGGCCGAAGATCTCCTGGACACGGAGTTTGAGCAGGATCGAGCTCGCCATAAGCCCCAGGTCGCTCACAAAGACGAGCGTGAGCCAGACGAAGAGGCCCAGGCCGGTGGCCACGGACGGCTTGCGTGAAACCACGGAGATCAGCGTGCCAACGGAGAGCATGGCGAGTGCGAGGAGTACGGTGAACGCGACGAGCATCGCGTAGGATCCAACGCCTACCCCGCCGGTCCGCCATGCGAGCACCCCGGCGCTCACGCCGAAGCCGATGCACAGCGAGCACACGAGTGTGCCTGCCAGCCCGATGTACTTCCCGATCACAACCTGAGACCGGGAGACGGGCTGGGCGAGCAGGTATAGCAGGGTGCCTCGCTCTCGCTCGCCAGCGATCGTCCCGGCCCCGGCTGTGAGCGCCATCAGCGGGACGACGAGAACAACGAGGTTGAGGAGTCCCGCGGCGGTCCGGCCGAACCCCGCGAACCCGTGCGAGCCCACGCCGCTGAGCGAGAGGAACGAGACGCCGACCGCCAGAACGCCGAAAGCGATGGTGTAGAGCAGGAACCACCGGCTCGCGATGGAGTCGCGAAACTCCCGGCGTGCGAACGATGCAATCCCGCCAGCGAACGACCGGGCGGACACCGCAGAACTGACGCCCCGGGCGGGCGAGTGAGGAGCGAGCGTGTTCACGGTTGCACCTCCGGCATGTGTACGTTGTCGAGCACCTCGATGTCACGCACCTCGATCTGACAACGTGCCAGTGTGCAGATGGGATCCGCCTTCCGATCCCGTGGGACGGCGACACAGAGCCCGTGCCCATTGACGTGCACGGCGTGCCCCGCCTCACGGAGCACACGCGCCGCATCGTCCTCGCTCGCCATCGTGAGATGCAGGCGCACGACCTGAATGGGCTTCTCGGTTGGCCAGAGCTCACGAGGCGTTGTGTCTCGTTGGACCTTGCCACGGTCAAGGACGAGCACGCGATCGGCAAGAGAGATCACCTCGTCCGGGCGGTGCGACGCGAAAAGAAGCGTTTTGCCGGACGTCTTCAGGTTGTGCAGTGTCTCGACAACCTCGCCCCGCCCCGCGGCGTCAAGGTTTGAGGTCGGCTCATCCAGCATGATGAGGGGCGGATCGCTGAGCAGCGCGATCGCCAGCGCGAGGCGCTGCTTCATGCCGCCCGAGAGATCGCGGACACGCTTGCGCTCGTGCCCGGCGAGCCCAACCGTCGCGAGCGCCTCCGCGGCACGCGCGCGTGGCACACACCGAAGACCCGCAAAGAACGCCATCGCAGACCCGAGCCTCGCGTCGTCATGGAACGCCAGTTCCTGGGGCACGTACCCGACGAGGCTGCGGGCACGACGCCCCCGCTTGCGGACATCGACACCGCCGATACGAGCAGCTCCCCGGAACCGGATCACACCGAGCAGGCATCGGATGAGCGTTGTCTTGCCCGCTCCGTTGCTCCCCCAGAGTGCGAGTGACTCGCCCTCGCCGAGCTCAAGCGATACGCCCGACACCGCGGCGACACGCCCGAACTTCTTCGTGACCTTGGTCGCCGTGATCATTCCGTAACTCCTTGTGGCGGAGCGATGACGCCAGGGTTGCGTGCGAGAAAGAACGCGAGGCCCCCAGCGAACGTGAGAAGCAGCAGCGCCAGGACCCCCATGGCGGTGGGGCGGCGCGGGTGAGCGCCGGTCAGTTTCAGATCCTGTGGCAAGGCCAGGGGAGACGGGTCGGTCAGGGTCGGCTCGGGCCTGAGCTCTGGAAGCGCCCTGGCGGTGAACTCGATCGCACGCTGCGCGGGGCTGTGGACGAACAGGCGGAGGTTCGGCTCGCGGGCAAGCATCGCGCCGAACAGGCTGCGGGGCTCGTAGGCCAGATCGCCGATCCCGTCGTGGTCGAGGTCGAAACCGGCGTAGTCGGACCAGTAGTTGCCGGCGCCGTCCTTCGCGAACACATTGGAATCAAGCCGTCCCCGCCCGTGGGTGGCGGCGGGCTCCTCGTTCTCAACGAACGAGTTTCGAGTGAAGACGTTGTCGTGCGTGTTTGGAGTGGCGAGCAGCCCGATCTCGTTGAACGCGACCATGTTCGACTTGAACAGGCCCGTTGAGCCGATCGACGACGGGCTGTTGTCGATGTACATCCCGACACGGTTGGCGAGCAGGGCGTTGCCCGTGACCGTGATGTCATCGCAGTCTTTAAGCCCGATGCCGTACCCGCTGGCGCCCCGGTTGTTGGTCAGCCGGTTGTCTCTGAGCGTGATCCGGTTGCTGTACATGAGATAGATGCCGACGGAGTTTCCCGTGAGCACGTTCTCCTCGAGGACGGTGTCATGGCTGTACATGAAGTGCAGCCCGTACCGACTGTCCGTGACCGTGTTCCGGCGAATCCGGAGATTCTCCGAGTACCAGAACACCATGTCCCGAGAGCCCCTGACGGTGTTGTCCTCGATGACGCACCCGTGGCTCCACCAGAGGCGGATGCCATCCCCGCGGCGCCCCGGATCCAGATCCTTGCACCTGATCGAGTTGTCTCGGATGATCGAATCGGGAGACTCTCGGAGGTCGATGCCGAACAACGCATCCTCGATGGTGTTCGATTCGATCGTTGCGGAGCCCGCGCTGACACGGACTGCCGCGGGTTCTCCGGTGACGTCCTTCCCAGACGCGCGAATGACGCACCGCCGGACGGTTACGCGCTGGGCACGGACGTCAATCACTGTGCCTTGGCCCAGCCCGTCGAAGACCGTCGCGTCGCCGCCGTCGAGCGTGATCGGCTTGGTAATGATCAGGTTCCCGGTGTAGATCCCCGCTGGCACGTGGATGGTTGACCCGGGATCGGCCGCGTCGATCATGGCCCCGATCAGCGCAACGGATCGAGACGTGGGCTCGCGGGCCCCGCTTGTCGCAAGGGCGACGCTGCTCATCAGCAGGCTCGCCAGAATCGCAATCGTGATGGATCGCATCCGGTCTCCCGTCAGGTGGCGTTTGCGGACCGGGCCTTGACCAGCGGCATGTACGCGCGCCGATGGAAGAACAGCGCGGCTATGAGCACGGCCGACGCGATCGTTGCGAGAATCAGTCCGAGGCCCGGGGTCGCGATCGTTGCGAACTGCCCGATCCCACCCCTTCCGATCGCGGTGGGCACGAAGGGCTTGATCGCGTTGGAGAGGGGGGCGCTCGGATCAAGATTCAATCCAAAGTGTCGCATCCAGAGGTGCAGGTCCACGAGGAAGACAGCGGGGAACAGCACCACCGGGAGCACCAGCAGAACCGCCCACCGGCTGTGGACAAACGCGGCAAGCTCCAGCAGCACGACGAACGCGATCATCAAGAACACGCCAACGTCCCGCTCGATCTCGGCGGCTTCATAAAGTGACCGCATGCCGATGTAGTGATTCAGCCCATCGATCTCGGCGACATCACCCGAGAGGTGATTGAGATGAGCTGTCATGTGGAGACCGCTCGGGTATTGCGGCGCCTGCAGCTCCATGTGCCAGTACGGAAGGAACAGGGAGACGAGCAGCAGCACGCGGGCGACCAGGAGCAGGAAGCCCGGGGCGCCGTACCGCAGTGCATGCCCGGCCGTTTCCTCTGGGCCGATTCGGGGACCGATGATGCGTTCAATGATTCGTGCGCTCACGTCCGGCTCCTTGATGCTCTCGCGACCCGGCCTGCCGGTCGCGTTGGTGTGAGAAGCCGCGCCGGACACTCTCGTGCCCAGCGCGTTCGGCGTTATTCGGGCTCAACCATCAGGTAGCCCATCATCTCAAGGTGCAGCGCCGAGCAGAACTCGGAGCAGTAGAACGGGAACGTGCCCGGTGTGTCCGCTTCGAACTCGATCGATACCGTCTCTCCTGGCTCGAGCGAGGCTGTGATGTTGTACACGGGAACCGCGAATCCGTGCGTCGCGTCCACCGCGCGCTCGGTGTTGGTGATGTGCCAACGCACCTTGTCGCCCTGCTTCAGGTAGATGTGCTCGGGATTGAAGTGACTGCGGATCGCCGTCATATAGATGTCAACCGTGCCGTCGTCGTTGCGCTGAACGCGTTCCATCTTCGGCTTCGGCGCCATCGGGTTGATGTTCTGGACGTGCGGGTCCCAGCCAACCTGCGGGTAGGTTGACCACGAGTTCAGCTTGTCTGCCTTGATGATCTGGGCGTAGTGGGGCTCGCCCACGCCCATCGCCATGTCGTACAGCACCGGCATCGTCGCGCCGTCCTCGGAGATGTCCACGAGCTGCAGGTTCTGCGGGAGCAGCGGGCCGGTCTGGATGAACCGATCGACCGACCACTTGTTCAGCGAGACCAGGTACTTGCCGTCCGGGCTGACCGTGTCGCCCTCCGCCGCGGCGATATGCCCCACGTTATAGTGCACGGGCGTCTTGTGGACGAGGGTCCAGTCTGGCTCGGGCGTCAGCGATCCGTAGGAGCCGCCGAGCGTCCAGCGGGCGACCGCCGAGTCGAGGTAGAGCGAGGTGTAGGCGTACCCGTCGGGTCCGAACTGAGTGTGCAGCGGTCCGAGCCCGACCTCGATGCGAGCCTCAACGACCGAGTCAAAGTCCAGGATCGGCACCCCAAAGTCGTCGGTACCGCTGAACGTCTCATTCGCGATCGCGCTCTTGATCTTGCTCATCGAGTAGATGGTCACGTGCGGGTCGAGCTTGCCCGACACCACGATGAACTCGCCCTTGGGCGCGACATCGACGCCGTGCGGGCTTCGCGGCTCGGGCGTGACATGCA
>JAJDDH010000384.1 GCA_029260415.1 Phycisphaerales bacterium
GTGCCGGATCACACGCCGCCCCTGCAGGTTGAACAACTCGGGGTGCAACGCTCGCTGATACAATGAGACCTGATACGTTTGGAGAACGTTCGGGTTGGTCGAGATATGCGTCATTGCAGCCTCTTCTTTCTCGGCGTCCACGCCGACAGCGATTGACATGCCCCATACAGACACGGATCGGCTCAACCCCGATCTTAGGCGTTACAAACACAAGCTTTGCGCGTGCGGAGGGAGGGAGTTGAGGGTGCAATAAGTTGCCCCTCAGTTGCACACGCGGCACAATATATTCCAAGCCACACACCCGCGTCTACAACAACTTGCACACTTGACCACGATTCCAGCTTTGACCCTATCATCAGTCCCGCCCTGTGAAGACGATCACCCAGAATCCCCGTCTTGACGCGCTCCGCCGTCTCCCCAAACGGGAACGTGTCGCCGCGTTGCGCGCCGCCATGCGGGTCGCCGCCAAGGACGAGCTCGAATCACTCGCGATCGAGCTCATCGAGCTGGGCATCGGCGAGTCCCCATCGCCCCGGGGCAGGACCGCTCGCCAGGGGCTGACCAAGCTCATCAAGCCCGCGCGCGAACGCCCGAGCGATGAGGCCCTCATCGCCCTGGTGTCACAATGGGGGGAGCTGCCCGAGACCATCCGGCGCACGGCCCTGGCCGCGGGCGTCGGGCGCTGGGACGCGATCGCCGCGTCGATCCTTGCAACGGGCGACCCCGCCGAACTCCGCTCGCTCGCCGCGCTCATCGTGGACGCGCCCGACCCCGGGTTCGGGCCCGGGCTGGTCCGCCTCCTGGGGCACGAAGATGCGGGCGTCGCGCTCGCGGGCGACCGCGCGCTGGTCCGCCTGGCCATGGCGGCGCTCGAAGACGTCAGGCCCGAGCAGTACGGGCGCGAGCTGGCCGAACTCGCGGCCCGCCCCAGGCTCGACGAGACCATGGGGCGCCTGAGCGACTCGGGCGGCGCGTCGGCGCTGCTGGGCGCGGTCGCCGACGCCGCGTGGGCCTTCGCCGAACACCGCTGCAGCGGCGCGCTCCTGGCCGCGATCCTTCTGCTCGACCAGCCGCTGGAGATCAGCGGCCCGCAGGAAGCAGAATCCGCCGCCGCCTCCACGGCGCGCCTGCACCGCCTGCTCGACGAGGCGTCGCACCCGAGCCACGCGCCCTTGTCCGTCGCGTTCAAGCGGCGCGGTGTCCCCGTCCTGCGCGAACGCGCCTGGCGCCTGCTCACCAGCCCCGGTCTCGGCGCCGCGGCGCTCGAGCGGATCTCGCGGGCCGAGTCCCGCACCGAGCACGAGGGCATGCTGCGCGACGCCCACCTGGCGCTCAACCCCAGGCGGGCGCGGCGCGCCGGGCTCATCGACGTCCGCACCAAACGAACGGGCGCCTCGGTCACTCTCGACGCGGGCGCCCCGATCCCCGACCAGGACACCACCCGCACCCTCTCGGTCCGCGCCAGGCGCGGCCTGCCCCGCCTCGCGGGCACGATGCGCCTCGACGCCGCCCTCGGGCGCTACGTCCGCGCCCCGCTGCTCGACGACCCCGACGCGCTGGCACGCCTGAGCGCGGCCCACGCCGCCGAGCCCGTCGAGCTGGCCGATTACCTCTTCGACCCGGACCCCTTCGTCGCCCGCTCTGCGACGCTCCGCTGGTCCACTGGCGGGCAGGACGACGCCATCCGCTGGCCCCCGCGCCTGCGTGAGGCGGGGCGGGCCAGGCTTGCCGGTCGCATCGGGACGCGTCCCGAGCCCATGCTCTCGCGCCTGGGGCGTGAAGAGTGGGAGCGTCTGTCCCCGTTCAACCCACGCTCGCCCGCAGGGCGTCTTGGCGCCCGCCGTTGGCTCCGGGAAGACCCCAAGAGCTTCCTCGCGCAGCTCACCGAACGACTCGAGTCCGACGCGCCATCCACGCGCATCGACGCGCTGCTGCTCACCCGCACGCTGCGTCTGGGCGAACGCCTGGAGTCGACCGTCCTGGCCCACGCCCGCAACGCGAGCGAGGACCCGCGCGTCCGCGCCACGTGCGTCGCGATGATGGGCGAGATCAAGACCCCCGCGTCGGACGAGCTCGTCGCTCAGGCCCTGAGCGACCCCGACAACCGCATCCGCGCCAACGCCGTCGAGGCCCGGGCCCGCCGTGCGCGCACGCCCGCGGACCTTGCCACAGGCGCGCCCGCGACACACGCGGAGATGATCGAGCTCAAGAACGACACGCACCACCGTGTCCGCGCCAACGCCCTGCGGGCCCTGCTTCGGTCGGGCACGCCCAACCGCTCGCGCGTCTTCGAGCCCGCGGCGGTCGATGGCCTCGAGTCCATGCTCGCCGACGAGCGTGACACGCACCGCATCGCGGGCGTCTGGCTCGCCGAGCGTGTGCTCTCGGGCTCCGGGCGTGGACGCCTGGGCGGGCGCTGGGACGCCCTGGCGCGGCGCGTCGCCTCGATCGCGACCGGGGACCCATCGGACCAGGCCCGAACCCGCGCCTCGCGCTGCGCCGCGAGGCTGCTCGCCGAGCTGCGCAGCGACCCGGGCGCCGGGCTCGTCAACGCGGCGCGCGGAGGCGAGGCATGAGGGCCCCCTCGCTCAGCACGCCCGTCGAGCTGATCACCTCGACCGCGCCCCCCGAGGCCGCCAGCGCCAGCGAGTGGCCCCTCATCCTCGCCGTCATCGGCGCCATCCTCTTCTCGCTCGTGACCCTGCACCTCTGGATGCGCACCCGGGGCGACGGCGACGCCGAGGAAGCCGCGTTCCGCGAGCTCTCCGCCCGCCTCCGCCTGAGCCGCGACCAGAAACGCCTCGTGCGCGAGCTGGCCGATGTGCACCCCAACGCCTCGCCCAGCGCCATGCTCCTCTCGCCCAACGCGCTGCTCGAGGGCGCCACGCGCCTCAGCGAGCTGACGGGCGATCGCCGGGCGGAAGTCGCGGGCCTGCTCTCGACCCTCGGGGTGGGCTCGTCGGCTCCCGATGCCCCCGCAGGCGAGCGCGAGCGCCTCGAACTCATCGCCTGAGTCCCCGTACAGTCTGCTGCTCGGACTGATCCCGGGCAACCACCCGTGAAAGGCGCGGGTACGACTCTCGAAACAGGCTCAGGACACGCAGCGTGCACGCCGCCCGTGCGCACGGAGGCAGACGATGGCCGGCTTCAACCGATTCGCACGAACCCTGACCCTCTCCCTCGGCGCCCTGGCGGCCCTGCTCGGGCACACCCAGACCGCCGCCGCCCAGGACGAGGCGAGCGAACGCTTCATGCGCATCCGCGAGGAATCCCCCCAGGGCCCGGTCCGCCTCGAGCTCTCGATCCGCACGCTCCGCCCCAGCCAGGACGGGCAGCCCACGATCCATCTCGTCGGCGTGGCGCACATCGCCCAGCCCGCGTACTACCGCGCGCTCCAGTCCTTCCTCGACAAGCAGGACCTGGTCCTCTTCGAGGGCGTGGGTCCAGACTGGATGAACGTCCCCAACGACGCCTCCGATGATCGGCGCGCCGACGCGACGCGCGGGCGCATGCGTTTCGTCGCGGCCGCCGCGGAGAGCCACAGGCTCGCCATGGGCACGTACCCCGAATCGACTCAGGCCCTGCTCGACGGCGCCGACCCGTACGCGCGCCGCCAGATCGCCGACGCCCTGGTTGACGGGTGGGACCGCCCCGTGTTCTTTGAAGTGTCCGATGCCGCTGATCAGCTCGCCATGACCAGCTTCGGTTCCGACGCCGAGCCCGGGGGCGATGGCGCCGAGGCGGACATCACGCTCGAGGATCTGGGCGAGATCTCCGCCGAGGGCCTGGGCTCAAGCGAGGGCATCCAGTCCCAGCTCGCCAGCGCAACAGGTCTTGTCTTCCAACTCGACTCCATCGACTACATGAACGAGTCCTGGATCAACGCCGACATGACCATCGACCAGCTCCTGGGCGTCACCCCCGGAGATGGCTCGGGCGAGCCAGGCTTCGACTCGGGCGACGAGGGCGCCGACTCCATGCTCGGCCTGCTCTCGGGCGAGTCGATGATGGCCAAGATCATGGGCGGCGTTCTCAAGCTCATCGGCTCCAGCGAGTACTCCCGATCCATCTTCCGACTCGCGTTGATCGAGATGCTCGGTCGCTCGGAGGAGCTCATGGAGATCGCGGCCCCGCAGCTGGGCGGCGACTTCTTCGACCGCATCATCCACGGACGCAACGAGGTCGTCATCGACGCCGTCCGCAAGGCCAGCCTGGGCGATGAGGTCCCGGGCACGATCGCGGTCTTCTACGGCTCGGGTCACATGCCGGGCCTCGAGTCCACGCTCGTCGAAGAGGACGGCTACCACGTCAGCGAGACCACCTGGCTGCCCGCGATCGTCGTCGATTACGACAGCTCGGGCATCCCGCCCCGCCAGGGCGCCTTCTTCCGCTCCATGATCTCCCGCTCCATCGAGCAGCAGGTCCAGATGATGAAGCGGATGGAGCAGACCCAGGACTGACCCGGGATGGAACTCCCCGCGATCCCCCACGAACCGGGTATCCGTCAGGACCCGGCGGGTATGCTGCGTTCTGACCCCATTCGGGTGTCCGAGGTCCGCTGGTGGGGCGAGAGTCCCGCACTCTGGAGATACAACAGATGAGAACTGCAGCGCTCGTGCTGTGCGGAGTTGTCCTGTCGGTCCTGCCGGCCTGTCAACGCGCGCAGTCGTCCATCACCCAGCACGACGACCCGGTCAGCGCGGGCGCCTACGACGCCTCGCCCGTCGAGATCGACAACGCGACCAAGGACGGGCGCCCCGAGAGCTTCAAGAAGCTCCAGACCTGGCTCAACATCCAGGGCCTGACGTTCACCGGTGACGGCGTCACCATCGACAAGGCCGCCGAAGCGAGCGTCCGCGCCGAGCGTGAGCTGCCCTCACCCGCTGCGTCGCTCGCCCGTTCCGCCGAGCTACTCGAGATCAACGCGGTTGTCCGGGCCGTCGGCGCTGCGCGCGACGCGGTGCTGCAGGCCCCGAACAGCGCCGACGCGTACCACGCGCTCGGGACCGCGCTGCAGGCCAAACGCAAGGACGACCTGGCGCTCGACGCGTTCACCACCGCCGCGCGCCTGGACCCGGACTCCCCGAGGATCCAGGCCGACCTGGGCGCCGCCCGCAACCGCATGGGCGATCTCCCGGGAGCGATCAGCGCCTACACCCGCGCCGTGCAGCTCGACCCGGACGCGGGCCCAGCGCACGCCCGCCTGGCCATCCTGCACTATTACGCGGGCGATGACAACGCCGCGTGGTCCAGCCTCCGGCGCGCCGACACGCTCCGCGCCGCCGTTCCCCCGCAGTTCCGTGTCCTCCTCGCCCAGCGCACGCCCCAGGGCTGAGCCCGCTTTCTCGGAGCCTCAACATGATCACCAACGCCAAAGTCCGCTCGCTCTCCCTGCTCGCCGGCGTGCTCGGAACCGCAGCGATCGCCCTCGCCCAGCCCACCGTCGGCCCGCAGATCCAGGTCAACAACGACGGCACGTTTACCCCGCAGAACGAGACCACCGCCTCATCCACCGACTTCGCGCCCAACCGCGTGCTCATGGCCTGGAACGACTACCAGATCGGCAGCTCCAAAACCGGTGTCGGGCTCTCAACCGACAGCGGGCAGAACTGGTCCACCCAGCTCCTCCGCCCGCCGCCCCCGTTCCGCACCTCGACCGAGGGCGACCCCATGACCGCCTTTGACAACCGCAACGGGCGGATGTGGGCCGGCGCGATCGCCTTCGATTTCAACGGGGGCCTCTTCGTCTCCCGCCTCGAGCCCGGCGCGACCACCTTCGAGCCCGTCGTCATGGCCGCGCTCAACAGCAACAGCCCCTCGGGCTTCATCGACAAGTGCTGGATGGCCGCGGGCCCCGACGCGCTCGACCCGACCAACCCCGACAAGACCATGCTCTACGTCGCCTACAACGACGGGCTTATCCGCTCGTCCGACCTCGGGCAGACCTGGACCAACCCCTCCTTCCTGGGCGGCGGGCTCGGCTTCCTCCCCCGCGTCGGGCCCAACGGCGAGCTCTACGTCCTCTACTGGGACGGGAACTTCAACATCAACCTCCGGCGCAGCTTCAACAACGGCGCCACCACCCAGGGCCCCTTCACCGTCGCCAACCGCATGGACTCCTGGGCCTTCGAGACCGACCGCGTCCCCGGCGATTTCCGCGTTGTCCCGCTCGCGCACCTGGCCGTCGATCCCAACGACGGCACGCTCTACGTCGTCTACTTCGACACCACCAACATCGTGGGCGGCAACCGCAACCTCGACCTCTACTTCACCAAGTCCACAGACCAGGGCGCCAGCTGGACCGTCCCCGTCACCATCAACCAGAACGAGACCTCGCCCCCCAGCGACTCGTTCTTCCCCTGGATCGAGTGCGACAAGAACGGTCGCCTGCACATGGTCTTCCACGACACCCGCGACGCCGGGCCCCAGAGCGATTTCACCTCGCCCGGGCTCATGGACGCCTACTACTCGACGTCCGACGACGGCGGCGCCACCTGGACCGACACCCGACTCTCCACCTCAACATTCAGCAGCGGCGACGACGGCTTCGGCGACGGCTTCATGGGCGACTACCACGGCATGGCGGTGGGGGGCAACTTCGTCTACCCGTCCTACGTCTCCACGCAGAACTTCAACGCCGACGTCTTCACCAACGTCATCGAGACCACGACCTGCCCCGCGGACCTGGCCGATCCGTTCGGGACGCTCGACTTCTCCGACGTGAGCGCGTTCCTGGTCGCCTTCGCGACGCTGGACCCCGCCGCGGACTTCGCCCCGCCCTTCGGGTCGTTCGACTTCTCCGACGTGGGCGCCTTCCTCACCGCCTTCGGCGCGGGCTGCCCGTAGCGCTCAGGTCTCACGCACCGTCAGCGGCGTCGCCGCCAATCGCTCGCTGGCCATCTTCTCCCACCCGGACCCCAGCTCCCCCTCGGGATCGGGCGGGACGATGTCCACACGCTTCTGCCCCAGCTCCGCATCGCCATCGCGCACGCGCTGCTGGAACGCCTTGCACTCGGTGAGGAGCCGGTCGAGGATCTCGGTCTCGGGGACCGTCGCGACCTTCTCGCCCTGGACGTAGATGATCCCCTTGCGATCACCGGCAAACACGGCCACATCCGCGCCCTCCGCCTCGCCCGGGCCGTTGACCACGCAGCCCATGACCGCGACCTTCATCGGGACCTGGATCTCCGCCGCCAGCTTCTTGTGCACGTCCTGCGTCAGCGTGAACAGGTCCACCTGGATCCGCCCGCACGTCGGGCACGCGATCAGCTCCGCGCCCTTGCGTTCGCGCAGCCCGAGCGACCACAGCAGCTCCAGCCCGTCCTCGACCTCGTAGACCGGGTCGCTCGCGTAGCTGATGCGGATCGTGTCGCCGATCCCGTTCGCCAGCAAAGCCCCCAGCGCCGACACGGACCGGATGCAGCCCGTCTCCTTGGGGCCCGCGTGCGTCACGCCCAGGTGCAGCGGGTGGGGGAAGCGCTCCGCGATCTCCGTGTACGCGTCGATCACCAGCGTCGCGTCCATGCTCTTGGCGCTGATGGCGATGTCGAAGAAATCCCGCTCGTAGAAGATGTCCAGGTACTCCTCGAGCTTGGCGATCATGATCGCCAGCAGGTACCCGTGCTTGTGCTCGCCGAACACCGCCCCGAGCTCCTTCGCCCGCGCCTGCTTGTCCTTGCGCTCGATGATCGAGCCCTCGTTCACGCCCACGCGGATCGGGATGGCGCGTTCTTTACTCGCGTCGATCACCGCCTCCACCTGCGCCCGGTCCTGGATGTTGCCCGGGTTCAGGCGGATCTTGTGCACGCCCGCCTCAACCGCCTCCAGCGCACGCTTGAAGTGGAAGTGCACGTCCGCCACGATCGGCACGGTCGTCTGCGCCAGGATCTCGGGGAGCGCCTCGGTGTCCTTCTTCTCCGGCACGGCCACCCGCACGATGTCCGCCCCCGCGGCCGTCAGCTTGTGGATCTCCGCCACGCACTTGTCGATCGTGTGCGTGTACCCCGCGGTCATCGTCTGGACAGAAACGGGTGCCGGACCCTTCTTGGTGGGGCCGGCATCCTGCCGGCCTCCGGCCTTGGCCATCGGATGATCCGACGCCAGCCCGCCGCCCATGGCGACGCGCCCGACCCGGTCATCCCCAACAACGATCTGTCGCGACGCTCGGCGTGGTTTCATCGCCCAATCCTACGGGCGCTCGAGGGCTTCAGGTTCGGTCGGCCTGACCCGGTTGGCGAACTTGCACCGCCGCAGCCCGAGCCAGGCGAAGACCTCGAAGAAGAGGAAGCCAGGGATGGCGCCGAGGATCATGAACGCCCAACCCGCGTAGTAGACCCATCGTGGTGGACTACTCATGATCTGGGCAAAGGTATCGAGCATCTCATCCCCAGTGGATTCAAGCTCAGGAGTCATCGCGCGGATGAGCGCAATCGCCGCAAAGTTGCCGATGACAAAGCCCAGAGCGGAGAAGATCCAGCCGACACATCCATGGGCCACTACTGCAATCGCGAAGTTGGGGCCAAGCCTGAACTCGCGTGAACGGGCGATGAGGCGCAAGCCACGCCCCTCGATCCACGTCAGCAACAATAACAACGTAAATGGAACAAGCGAGATCGCCAGGATCATGGCGAAGGTCTCGATCTGTCGTGCACCGAACGGTTGGAATCTATGGATCTGTGAGGGCATGAAATAGCCAGCACTCGCGACAAGGCTTGCCATTGCGATGGTGATGGACATCAAGCGAACTGAATTCCGCTCGGGTATGCTGCGCAGGATCGAAACGACGCCATCCGGTGATCGAACGCACTGAGCCCAGGTTTGGAACAGGGCGAGCAGACCGTGCCTCTGCTGCCACGCCGTCCCTACCCGCCGCTCCGGCAGGCTCTCCGCGATCGCCTTCCCGCACTCCGGGCACGCCCCGCCCGGGTCCAGCCCCTCGATCACGTAGCCACATTTCTCGCACAGCAGCGTGAACTCGTCTTTCCACGGGCGATCGGGCATCGGGCGGACTGTACGGGGCGCCCCCCGCCCCGGATCAGTCCAGCCGAGACCAGGCGGGCAAAACCCGGTACGATTGGCGCCCACTCGGAGAGTCTCGTGATCCGCATCCGCCGCATCCAGCTCGACGACCCGCTCTACCCCAAGTCGTGCGCCCTGCGCGAGGCGGTCCTGCTGCGCTCCGTGGGCTGGACGATGGACGACTACCGCCGGGAGATGCCCGGGCGGGAGGAGGCCGCGGAGCACTACGTCGCCGTCGCCGACCACCCCCGAGGGCCCCAGGTCATCGCCTGCGCCTGCCTGATCCCCCCGGGCGAGGACGAGGAGCGGGCGGGCAAGGTCACCCAGGTGTGCGTGGACAGCCAGCGCCAGGGCGAGGGCATCGGGCGGAGGCTCATCACCACCAT
>JAJDDH010000385.1 GCA_029260415.1 Phycisphaerales bacterium
TGATGCCGATCTTGCACCCGCTGTTGGTGTAGGTGTCGCGCCCCGAGTCGCCCGCGCCGGTCTTGGGCCCGGGGGTGATGATGCCCGGGCAGTTGGGGCCGATGAGGGTGAACAGCTCCTGCGCGTGCCCGCTGTCGGCGCCGCGGGCCGCGTTGTTGCGCTCGTCGAGCACAGCGCGGACGCGGACCATGTCTCCCACGGGCACGCCCTCGGTGATGCAGCAGATGAGCCGAATGCCCGCGTCCATCGCCTCGAGGATCGCGTCGCCCGCGAAGGCGGGGGGGACGAAGATCATCGTCGCCTGCGCGCCCGTGGCCTCCACGGCCTGGCGGACGGTGTCGAAGATGGGCAGGTCGTTGTCGTCCTTCTGCCCGCCCTTGCCGGGCGTGACGCCCCCGACCATCTTGGTGCCGTAGTGGTGGCAGCCCCTGGTGTGCTGGGCGCCAAAGCTGCCGGTGATGCCCTGGCAGATGACCTTGGTGTCGGCGTTAATCAGGATGGACATGGTCGGGCTCCGGGCTGGTGGCCAGATGCGTGCTGATCGCGGGCTGGTAGGGTAGCCGGGGCATCGCCTGGACGCCGGTATCGGGCCCGGACGGACGCCGCAGCAGCCCTAGGATGCTCGCTCGGGAGGACCGGATCATGCGAGCGATCGTCACAGGCCAGGTTGGGATGGACAAGAAGGCGTACCTGGAGGGTGTCGCCCAGTTCGCGGGGGGTCAGGGCGAGAGCCTGGCGCTGTACAACGTGGGCGACATGATGTACTCCGAGGCGCGGGACGTGCGCGAGGGGCGGATCCTGGACCTGCCGCTGAGCCGCCTCAACTCGCTGCGCCGGGCGGCGTTCAAGGACATCATCGCCGACTCGCGCGAGCAAGAGAACGTGATCGTCAACACGCACGGCACCTTCCGCTGGCGCCACGGCCTGTTCTCCGCCTTCGACTTCGACCAGATCGAGAAACTCAAGCCCGACATGTTCATCTGCCTGGTGGACAACATCGAGGTCGTGCACGACCGACTGCACGCGGACCACGACATCGACGCGACGCTCAAGGACTGCATGGTCTGGCGCGAGGAAGAGATCCTCGCGACCGAGCTCATGAGCCAGGCGATCCCGGGCAGCAAGTTCTACATCGTCAGCCGCGGACGATTCAGCGACACCACGCGGACGATGTTCCGCCTGGTCTGCCGCGACCAGATGAGGAAGGTCTACCCGAGCTTCCCGATGAGCCACGTGGTGGACATGCCCGACGTGATGGCGGAGATCGATCAGTTCCGCGACGCGCTGGCCGAGCACTGCGTGACGTTCGACCCGGGCGACGTGGACGAGAAGCTGCTGCTGGACCGCGCGCTCGAGGCGGTGAAGGAGGGCAAGGACTTCTTCGACCACAAGCCCCTTCAGCTGGGCGGCGTGGACAAGGGCGCCGAGCCCATCAAGATGCGCACGCGTGAGGTGCTCGACATCGCGGGCGATATCGACGGCCAGATCTACATGCGCGACTTCAAGCTCATCGACCAGGCCGACATGATCGTCAGCTACGTCCCCGAGCTCGAGGGCACGGACGGCAAGATCATCCCCGGGCTGAGTTCGGGTGTGGAGCGCGAGCTGCAGCACGCCTGGGAGCACGCCAAGGAGGTCTACGTCGTGTGGAAGCCCTCCAAGAACCCGTCGCCCTTCATCACCGAGACCGCGACCAAGGTCTTCACGTCGGTCGACGAGGCGCTGCAGCACTTCGAGCAGGCCGGCATGTTCGGCGAAACGAACCTGTTCGGGCACTAATCGCCGGTTCTTCCGCTCGCAACCCGTCTTATTTTCCTGTTCAAACGGGCCAGCGGGGCTTATGCTGCGCGCTGATCCGACCCCGGCGCTTGTGGGAGAAAAATCATGACACACGCACAGTTGATCGCTTCGCTCGCGGGCGCAGTCTTCGCGTCGTCCGCCCTCGCAGGCGCCGGCCCGATGGAACTCCTGTTCGACGGACGCATCATCGTCGGCTACGGCGAAGCGCAAGGATTCGACGGCAACGACTTCTCGTCCGAGCAGCGTGAGCCGTTCTTTGAGGGACTCGAGTTCATGCCGTGGTCCGACTCGGCCAGCGGCGCCGGCTTCCTCAAGGGCGGAGGCGGGTCGGGCTTCGCCTCCCAGAACTCCCAGATGAGTTCCTCCTCGATCTCGGGCACGGGCTCGACCAACGCCTCAGCCGACAACGACGGCTCGCTCGACCTCGCGTCGGGTCTGGGCTCGTCCGAGCTTCAGGCGACGTTCGCCATCGATCGCCCCACGCGCTTTGCGCTCGGCGCAACCTTCACCGCGACCGGCGAGGGGCGCGCGTGGGTGCGCGTCCTCGACGCCTCGACCCCCTTCGGCGCCCCGTATTACGAGCTGAGCACGCTGCTGGGCGACTCGGGCGGAACGCTCGACTTCTCGCTGCCCGCGGGCCAGTACAGCGTCGTGATGCGGTCCGACGTGAGCGCGAGCTTCTTCGGGGTTGCCGGGAGCGCCTCGGGCACCTCGTCGTTCGACGGGTCGCTGACCGCGTCAACCGGCTGCAACGGGGCGGACCTCGCGAGCCCGATTGGCGCTCTGGACTTCTCGGATGTCCTGGCGTTCCTGCTGTTCTTCGATTCCGGGAGCCCGGTCGCGGACATGGCGTTCCCGATCGGGTCGCTGGACTTTTCCGATGTCATCGCGTTCTTGAGCGAGTTCGGCGCCGGCTGCCCCTAGTGATCGGTCGCGGTCTCAATGATGGTGATCTCGCCGTTGGTCCAGACGGTCGGGCCCCACGCTGGGTCGCCCGGTCCCTCGACCACCAGGTGTGACGCGCCCGACTCGGCCAGGATCGCGTCCAATCGATCGCCCAGCGCCGCGACGTACCGGACCCGGAGCGCCCCGTGCTCGCCGTTGCCCGTCCCGGGCTGCACGTCCCACCACCACGCCCGCATGGAGTCCATCCCCAGCAGTCGCATGCGCTGCTCCCACTGCAGCGCCGCCTGCCCGCTGTAGAACATCAGCCCGCCGTCACGCAGCTCGCCGAATGTGGGGCGGTGCGAGTCGACGCGCCACCCCGCGAGGTATGGCGGCGTGACGAACACGCTGCCCTCGGGCGAGGAGTCCCGCGCCCACGCCTGCGCCTCGCGCCAGGGCTCGGGCGCGGAGGTGCTCAGCCACGCGGAACCCGAGTTCATCCGCCCGAGCACCCCGAGCAGCGTGATCACGAGCATCACCCCCGCGAGCAGGCGGGGCGTCGCGGGTCGCACCCGGGCCCCGTTCGTGCGCAGGCGCGCGAAAGTGGAGCCCAGGACCAGCAGGACGATGAACGCCCCCAGGGCGCCCGCGACCAGGTGCCCGGCCATGGGGGCGGGCCAGACCACCAGCCCGAGCAGCACGCACGCGCCGACCAGCCCCCGCCGCCCGCCCAGCGTCGCCCGGTCGCTCGCCCAGACCGCGCCGATCACGACGCTGACGATCTGCACCAGCATCATCGAGCGCGGGACCATCAGCTTCCACAGCAGGGGCTCGCGGACACCCACGCCCAGCAGCGCACCGCCCAGCAGGGGGAAGGCCAGCGCGCCCACGCTGTACATCACCAGGCGCTCACGGGCCGAGCGTTGGGCGCCGCCCAGCCTCGAACCCTCGCGCACAAACCCGGGCAGCGCGCAGACCCCGAACGCGAGCACGATGCCCAGCGCCAGCCATGAGCGCACCGGGACGCTCCACAGGTCGATCAGCGGCGCGTACAGCTCGCGCCCGAGGTGCTCGTACGCGTCCAGTGATCCGGGCTCGACCGCGCCCAGGCGTCGCGCAAACACAACACCGACGAGCCCGGCGATCCCGACACCAATGCCCAGCAGCAGGCGTTTCCGATCTCGCCAGTCGCACAGGACGACCCCGGCGCACCACGCCGCGAGGATGTACGCCCCGGTCTGCCCGTGCACCGGGACCGCCAGCACGCCCAGCGCGAGCGACGACATCACCCGCCCGCGCACGAACATGGTCATCGACCCGAACACCAGCGGCAGCACCGCCAGCGTTGCAGTCAGCTCGACGTCCGCGAGGCTGACCAGCCCGAAGTAGTTCTGTTCTTTGGGGACGACCAGCGCCATCGCCGGCGCCGCACACACCAGCGCGCCGCCCCACGCGCCCAGCGCCGGGCGGGACATCGCCCGCCCGAGGCGAATCAGGATCAGGGCCGAGGCGGCGCAGATCAGCAGCGTGATCGCGGCGCTGGCCACGGGCAGCGCCCCGGGCGGGATCGGCGCCATCAACACCCACAGGAAGCTCCCCAGCGACTCGAACGCCCGCAGATAGGCGTCGCCCTGGAGCGACCCGGGCCAGCGGAGCGAGACGTAGTGGCTCAGGTACTGGAGCTGATCGCTGAGCCCGAAGCGGTACCCGCAGGCGCCCATGGCGCTCAGGCTCAGGACCGCCGCGATCGCCAGCCCGGGGCCCCGGGCTGGTCGAGATTCCTGGGCTGGCGGGTCGGCTCCGG
Source organism: Phycisphaerales bacterium (assembly GCA_029260415.1). Taxonomy (GTDB): domain Bacteria; phylum Planctomycetota; class Phycisphaerae; order Phycisphaerales; family UBA1924; genus JAJRXR01. The sequence continues at coordinate 4,490 of JAJDDH010000385.1, forward strand.
GCATGGGAATCAGGAGGGTACGCTCAGGGAGATCACGGGCGTGAAACCCGGGGGCGGGGGCTCCCAATCAGGCGCGGGAGGCGGTCCACACGATGAACGAGCCAGGCCAGGTCATCAGCCCCAACGGGCGACTGATCGATCCAGACGCGACCAGCGACGAACGCAGCTTCTCGCTGCTGATGCACCTGTCCCTGCTGGGGCACATCATCGTGCCCTATTTCGCGATCGCCATCCCCATCGTCATGTACCTGGTCAAAAAGGGGCAGTCCCCGTTCATCGACGACCACGCGAAGGAGTCGATCAACTTCCAGCTCACGCTGCTGATCTACTCGATCCTTCTGCCCGTGCTGGCCGCGCTCATCGGGGCGCTCACCTGCGGCGTTGGGCTGGTGCTCATCATTCCCGCCCTCTTCGGGCCGTACATTCTGGGCCTGATCGGGATGGTCATGGCGACCATGGCGGCCAACCGGGGCGAGTTCTTCCGCTACCCCATGAGCTTCCGCTTCCTCTCCTGACGCTTTCGCCCCGGGCGCCCCGCCCCTACACTTGCCCGATGCCCCTGCTCGAGGCGATCAATCTCCGCAAGAGCTACAACGACCGGGTCGTCGTCAACGGCGTCTCGTTCGACGTCGAACGCGCCGAGATCGTCGGCCTCCTGGGTCGCAACGGCGCGGGCAAGACCACCAGCTTCCGCATGACCATCGGCATGATTGAGGCCGACGACGGGCGCGTCTTCTTCGACGGCCAGGAGGTCACGGGCCTGCCCATGTACGAGCACGCCCGGCGCGGCATCGGCTACCTCTCCCAGGAACCCAGCGTCTTCCAACGTCTCTCCTGCGAGCAGAACCTGCTGGCCATCCTCGAGACCCGCGGCCTGTCGCGGGTGGACCGCAAGAAAAAGGCCGCCGAGCTGCTCGAACGCTTCGGCCTGACGCACAAGGACAAGGTCCCCGCCCGCACCTGCTCGGGCGGCGAGCGCCGCAAGCTCGAGATCGCCCGGGCGCTCATAACCGAGCCCAAGCTGATCCTGCTCGACGAGCCCTTCTCGGGCGTGGACCCGATCGCCGTGGAGCAGCTCCAGGTCGAGATCCGGGCGCTGGCCGACACGGGCATCGCGTTCCTCATCACGGACCACAACGTGCAGCAGACGCTGCGGGTGTGCGACCGCTCGTGCATCATCGACTCGGGACGCAAGCTGGCCGAGGGCACGCCCAAGCAGCTGATCAACGACGAGATGGTGCGGCGCGTCTACCTGGGCAGCCTGTTCCGGGGCGACGAGTTCGACAAGCCCTACGAGGCGCCCACAACGGGCAAGCCCAAGCTCCGCCAGCGGGTCTAGTCATCGTCCGCGGGCGCCGGGACGACCATCGTCGCCCCGCCCACGCTCACCAGCACAAACCCGTCCACGCACGTCACCATGCTGGGCGTGTCGTACAGGGGCAGCTCGTGCGTGGAGAGCAGCTTCGCGGACCCCGCGCTGAGCAGGTGCAGCTGCGCCACAGACCGCTCGCCCGGCGGGCGCACCTCGACGAGCGCGAGCGCGTCGCGCGTCACGCCAACCGGGAGCACGCCCCCCTGCGTGTCGAGCGCGTCCATCCCCACGAGAGACCCGTCGGGCTTGAAGATCGCGACCCCGCCCTCGCCGCTGATCAGAATCCGGTCGCCCAGCCTGCGGGCGTTGACCGGGCCCGTCGGGCGGACGCGCCCGTGCGTGTCCAGCTCGAGCGCGCTCAGACGCCCGTCGGTCGTGTCGCCGACCCACAGCTCGCGGTCGGCGTCGATGATCACGATCGTGTCGTCGAACAGGAACGCGCCACGCGAGCTCTCCGTCGCCAGGCCCGACATGACCCAGTTGATCCGCCCCTCGACCACGTTCATCGAGACCACCGCCCCGCTGAGCCCCGCGATCAGGTCCCCCGAGCCCGCGACCCGCACCCAGCGCACCTGCGACGACACGCCCTCGATGGGGCTGATGACCTCGCCCGTGCGCGCGTCCAGCGCCACGATCGTGGGCGCCTGCGTCGCGTCGGCGTTGAACACCTCGCCCCCGATCGCCACCACGCCCGAGCCCACGTCCAGGTCGTGCACCCGCGCCAGACGGGTGCGCTGCGTCCAGAGCTGGCGCCCGCTGCTCAGATCAAACGCCGCGGCACGCCCGGCGCGATCGCAGATCACCAGCGTCTGCTCCCCGATCGCGTGGACGATCGAGCTGGGCGAGACCGCCCCGTCGATCGGCGCGAGGAACTCGCCCCGGTCGTGCGCCCGCGCGGGCGTTCCCGCGGCCCGCTCGACCATCGACCCGAGCACCTCGCCCAGCGGACCAATCCGCCACTCGCGCCGCCCGTCAACCAGCGAGACCCGCTCGATCACGCCCCCCGCGTCCTGCGCCCAGTGTACGAGCGCGCTGTCGGGTGAGGCGTGCAGCAGCGTCGCCTCGCCCGGCGCGTCGCGGACCCACGCGCGCGTGAGGCGCCCGCCCGCCGATTGGTACAGCGCCAGCTCCCCCCGCTCGCGTGACTGCACCA
>JAJDDH010000386.1 GCA_029260415.1 Phycisphaerales bacterium
AGCGACTGCCGCTCGTCGTCGCGGAACCGCTGGATCATCACCTGCTTAAAGGTCTGCGCCGCGATGCGCCCGAAATCGGCCATCTCCATCTCGAGCGGCTCGCCGTGACGCGTCAGCGTCATCTCCCCCGTCATCGGGTCCACGGTGCACTCAAACTCTTCGGTGTCGAGCGTGCTGAAGAACTTGCGGCAGGCCGAGACCATGGCGGCCTCAAGGTCCGCGATGAGCAGGCTCTTCTCGATGTTCCGGTCCCGGGCGATCGAGTCCAGGATCCGCATCATTTCTTGGGTGTTCATGCTGGTTGTCTCCGTCTCTGCACTGGCGTCATTGCCGTAGTTGTCGGATTGCCGGGATGTCGGGGACTGTTCCCCAAAAACAACGATGACCACGAACGGGCAATGCTCGCTCGTGGTCGTCCAGCGTGACTCGGGCTCTCGCCCTCGTCGCACGGTCCGGGTTCACCCCCGATCAGGGCGCCCGGATCTCCAATGGAGGTCCTTCTGCCCTTCGGTGGCGGCCCGTCTTGGGTCCGCTTCCGCATGGAACCCAATCACCGAGCATTGCTGATGACCACGAACATACCGATCCCCTCTGGGCGCCGATCGCCCGTTCGTATTGCACCCTACTCTAGCTCTGCTCGAATACGCGGGTCAATCCCGTCCCGCCAGGACGCCGCCCCCAGGCGGTCCGCCTCGCCGCCGATCTAGGCCCGATCCTCGGGCGTGCAGGCCCGGACCACCCGCATCGCCCGAGCGCCCCGGTACGACCCCAGCTCCGCCAGGAACTTCTTCTCGCCCTCGATCGTCAGCACCACGGGCTTGTTCGCCCGCTTTTCCATCATCAGCAGGTCGCCCGTGCCCAGCCGCAGCAGGTCCCGCAGCGAGATCGTCGTCTCGCCCAGCAGGCCCCCGACGGCCATCGGCGCCCGCCCGAGGTTGTGCGCCAGCTTCTGCTCCAGATCGTCGGTCTTGGCGTTGCGGCTCGTGGCGAACCAGCTCTGGGCCGCCAGCTCCTCCATCACGGGCTCGATCACGTTGTACGGGATGCACAGGTTCATCGTGCCCGCCCGGTTGGACATCTTCAGCTCAAGGCCCACGACCACCACCACCTCGTTGGGCGGCACGATCTGGACCAGCTGCGGGTTGCTCTCCGACGCCGAGATCTCGAACTGGAGCTCCCGGACGCTTTCCCACGCCTCGCTGAGCGCCTCGAGTCCCCGCTTGGTCACGTTGCCGATGAGCCTCGACTCGATGGGCGTGACAGGACGCTGCGGGATGAACAGGTCGTGGTTGGTCCCCCCCAGCAGGCGGTCGATGATCGGGTAGATGATCAGCGGCGAGATCTCAAGGCACATCTGCCCCTCGAGCCCGCTGGCCTGGATCAGGTTGAAGCTCGTCGGGTTGGGCAGGCCTGAGATGAACTCGCCGTAGGTCATCTGCTCACAGGTCGCGACCTTGATCTCCACGATCGTCCGCAGGAACCCGGACAGGGCGGCGCCAAAGTTCCGGGCGAACGACTCGTGGAGCGTCTGGAGCGCCCGCATCTGGTCCTTGCTCACCCGCTCGGGTCGCTTGAAGTCGTAGCCGCGGATCTCGACGTTCTCGAGGTCTTTCCGCCGGCGCGAGTAGATCCGGGTCGAGGTCTCCTCCTCGACCACCTCCCCCGTGTCCACCGCGGCGAGCAGGGCGTCGACTTCATTCTGGTCGAGAACGTCTGACACGTGAGCCGGCCCCTGGAGATGCTCTCAACGGCGCACAGCCACCGCGCGGCATCTGCGCTTCTACCCCGTGAGTATCGGACAGGCGCCCGCTCCGCCTTGAAGCCCACCCGGGCGTGCCGGGGCCCACGCCGAGGGGATTGGGCCCGCCAAGGAACAATGACGCGTCCATGGGCATTGATCCCGTCGTCCGGGGGAGATTCCATCCACTCCGGGCGAGCCACGCTCCCTGACCCCGATCGCCGCACGGAGACCCACGCGACCATGCCCAGCCGACTTTCCGCCCACCTCAGAACAGTCCTGCGCCTCGCCCTGGCGCTCCCCCTGCTCGCGACGGCGCCCGCGATCGCGCAGGACAAGTTCCCAAGCGCCTTCGGGCAGGACCCGTTCGCTCAGGAGGAAGGCCCGGAGGTCCGCGTCGAGATCAAGACCTCGCTCACCGAGGTCGCCCCGGGCGATCAGGTGAGCCTGGTCATCGTCCTCGATCACAGTGAGGGCTGGCACTCCCAGGCCCGGGCCGAGGAGATCAGCGTCGAGGGCCTCATCCCGACGAGCGTGACGCTCCAGGCCCGCAACGCCGTGATCGGGCCCGTGCAATGGCCCCAGAGCCACGAGCTCATGTTCGACGTGGGCAACGGGCCCGAGCCCATCCGGGTGTACGAGGGGCGGGCCCGGATCTTTGTCCCCGCGGTCATCCCCGCCGAAGCGATCGTGGGCTCGAGCGCCGAGTTCGACGTCACCCTCACCTTTCAGGTCTGCGATGACCTGGTCTGTCTCGCCCCCGACACCCGCACCCAGACCATCGCGCTGCCCGTCGTCGCGATCGGCGACCGGGGCGAGGCCGCCGCCGACGACGACTTTGCGCCCTTCGACGCCAGCGTCTTCGCCGACCGTGAACTCTTCGGCGAATCGACCCAGTCCACGGACGCGAGCGTCCCGGGCCCGAAGTTCTTCGGTTTCGAGCTTCCCCGCCCCGACGGCGCCGCGGGCCTGATCCTTTTCGCGATCATCGCCGCCCTGGGCGGGTTCGTGCTCAACCTCACCCCCTGCGTCCTGCCCGTGATCCCGATCAAGATCATGACCATCAGCAGCCACGCGGGCTCACCGGGCAAGAGCCTCTACCTGGGCGCGTGGATGGCCGTGGGGGTCGTCGCCTTCTGGGCCCTGCTGGGCGGGCTGGCGGTGACGTTCACCGAGACCATGTCAGACCCGTCACGCCTGTTTGGCTACTGGCTCTTCACGCTGCCCATCGGGCTCGTGATCGCCGCGATGGGCGTGGGCAGCCTGGGCGCCTTCAGCCTCACCCTGCCCAAGGCCGTCTACAAGGTCAACCCCAAGGCGGACTCGGCGCTGGGCTCGCTCATGTTCGGCGTCATGACCGCGATCCTGGGCCTGCCCTGCTTCGGGTTCGTCGCCGGCGCGCTCCTCGCGGGCTCCGCCACCCTGCCCGGCGCGGTCATCCTGACGATCTTCATCGCCATCGGCGTGGGCATGGCCTCGCCCTACCTGGTGCTGAGCGCCAAGCCCGGCTGGGTCAAGAAGATGCCCCGCACCGGGCCGGCAAGCGAACTGGTGAAGCAGGAGCTCGGTTTGCTCATGCTCGCCGCCGCCGCGTTCTTCATCGGCGCGGGCGTGCTCGCGCTGCTCGGGGGCATGGACCGCTTCGGCGCGGGCCTGCCCTGGTGGGCCAAGAGCGCCCACTGGTGGTTCGTGGGTGTGTTCGCCCTCGCCGCGGGCGCCTGGCTCGCGCTGCGCACGGTCCAGATCACCAGGAAAGCTTTGCCCCGCGTCGCGTTCGCGATCGTCGCGCTCGTGCTGGCCTCGGGCGGCGTGCTCGCCGCGGCGGACCGGACGATGCACGCCTACCACAACATCTGGGTCCCGTTCACGCCCGAGGCGCTCGCCGAGGCGCTCGACCGGGGTGACGTGGTCGTGCTGGACTTCACGGCGGAGTGGTGCCTGAACTGCAAGTCGCTTGAGGCCGCGTTCCTGAGTCGGGCGCCGGTCAAGCCCATGCTGCTCCAGGCGGGCGTGGTCCCGATGGTCGCCGACGTGACCAGCTCAGGCGCCCCGGGCTGGGACAAGCTCCGCGAGCTGGGCCAGACGGGCATCCCCCTGCTCGCGGTCTACGGCCCGGGCACGGACGAGCCCTGGCTGGCGAACAACTACACCGGCGGGACCGTCGTTGAGGCCATCGAGCGGGCCCGGGGAACAGGGCTCGTAGGGCAGGTCCCGGAACCCGCCGCGCCCTGACCGAATCGGACCCTGGGGCGCCCGGATCCGCGTAGATTCGGGCCCGCCTGCGATCGACGCGCCCGGAAGCGTTGACCGGGGCCAGAAACTGGTCTACCTTCACCCCTGCACGGGCTCTCTCAGGGCCCGGGCGACACCCAGGCGGGTGTAGCTCAGTGGTAGAGCGTCACGTTGCCAACGTGAATGTCGACGGTTCGAATCCGTTCACCCGCTTTCTGACCCCCGGCGCCATCTGGCGGCGGGGGTTGTTCATTGGCCCGGGCACGCGACCCCGACTGGGTCCGCCCGACCGCCCCCACCCGCTCATCACGATCCGCCTGACGCCCCCCCAGGGCAGGGGGGCCCCGCGGCGTCGCCCCCGGACGCGATTGACGCATAAGCCCCATATTCGAGCGTCTGGACGCCATCTGGGTCAAGGTCTGCGTGGTTCAGGCCGAGGCAGACATGTCCGGAATCCCGGGCGTATGGAGCAGGGATCGTCATGCCAAAGACGCACCGCAGGTGGTGGATTCCCGTCTCATTGGGGGCGTGGGTGCTGTCGTGCGTCGCCGCGTACGGGGCGCTGTGGTCATACGCCAACACACCAGGAGATCTGGGCGGTCCCCGTCACGCCTGGTTGCGAGCCGCGTCTCTTCATGTGGACGATGACCGACCGACGCTCATCATGTTCGCGCACCCGAGGTGCCCGTGCACGCGGGCGTCCATGAGCGAGCTCGAGCGCCTGCAGGGTGAGAGGCCCGGCGCGTTCGCGACGCGGGTGGTGTTCTTCGAGCCGCTCGGCGCGGACGAGTCCTGGCGCCAGACCTCCCTGTGGGATCGGGCGCTCCGCCTGCCCGACGCTCAGGCCATCCCCGACTCCGGGGGTGAGTTTGCCAGCGCCGCAGGAGCGATCGTCTCGGGAAGCGTGGCACTGCTGAGCGCTGACAGGAAGCTCAAGTACTGGGGGGGGATCACGCCCGCACGCGGGCACGAGGGCGCCAGCGTCGGTTCGCTCGCGCTGCGCTCGATTCTCAACGGGAAAGAGCCCGGGTGCCAACGGTTCGAGGTGTTCGGGTGCAACATTCTCACCCCCGATCTGACCGATTCCGAGTGTGCTGACGGAGACGTGTGTCATGAACCCGACCGAGACTGAGCGTGCCAGCATCCTGTTCCGGGAGTCGGAACGCCGCGTGTACAAGCGGACGGACGCCATGTTCGGCGTTCTGTTCATCGTGCAGTTCATCGGCTCGGTCCTGGCGGCCTTCATGCTGACCCCACGCACCTGGGCCGGGGAGCAGAGCAGTCTGCACGTCCACGTGCTGGCGGGGATCGGCATCGGTCTGCTCCTGTGCGTCATGCCGCTCACGCTCATCGTGCTCCGCCGCGGAGACGCGATCACCCGGTACACCATCGCCGCGGCCCAGATGATGTTCTCCGCCCTCCTGATCCACCTGAGCGGCGGGCGGATCGAGACCCACTTCCACGTGTTCGGGTCGCTCGCGTTTCTTGCGGTCTACCGCGACTGGAAGGTGCTCGTGCCCGCGACGCTCGTGGTGCTCGTGGACCACCTGTTCCGCGGCATCTTCTGGCCCCAGTCGGTCTTCGGCGTGCTCGCAGCGAGCCCGTGGCGGGCGTTCGAACACGCCGGGTGGGTCGTGTTCGAGAACGTCTTCCTCGTGGTGAGCTGCGTGCAGTCCAAACGCGAGATGGCCACCATCGCCCAGTCCCGTGCGGCGCTCGAGGCGGCGCACGCGAGCACCGAGCAGCTTGTCGAGGATCGGACCGCCGAGCTGAGCGAACGCACCCTGGCGCTGTCCCGCAGCGAGGAGCGCTTCCGCCTGGCCGTCAGGGGCTCGCAGCACGGCGTCTGGGACTGGGACCTGGCCTCGAACACGATCTACTACGCGCCCCAGTGGAAGCACCTCATCGGAGGCCCCGCCGACGCGATCTCCAACTCGCCCGATGAGTGGTTCGGGCGCATCGTCTCGGGCCACCTGGCTCGCTTCCACGAGGCCCTCACCGAACTCCGCTCGGGCAAGACTGAGATGCTCGACATCGAACTGGAGATGTCGCACGCCGACGGCAGCGTCCGCTGGATGCTCTGCCGTGCGATCGCAGACCGGGACGCCGAAGGGAATGCGACGCGACTGGCAGGCTCGCTCGCCGACATCTCCGAGCTCAAGGCGGCGCAGGAGCGGCTCCGACAGCTCGCCCACCACGACCGGCTCACCGGGCTTCCCAACCGCGGCGTGTTCACCGACCGCGTGAGCCACGCGATCGCCCGCGCCAAGCGGTCCGAGAGCGCCGGGTTCGCGGTGCTCTTCGGTGATTTCGACGGGTTCAAGGTGGTCAACGACAGCCTCGGGCACGCCATCGGCGACGCGATGCTGATCCGGGCCGCGGACCGCTTCCGGGAAGAGGTGCGCGAGTCTGACACCGTCGCGCGCTTCGGCGGCGATGAGTTCGCCGTGCTCCTCGAAGACACGCCCGACCAGAAACTGGCGATGAACACCGCCCGCCGACTGATCGATGCGTTCCGCGCGCCGTTCACGCTCAAGGGGCACGAGGTCTGCTCGACGCTGAGCCTCGGGCTGGTGATGAGCGGGCCCGGGTACGAGACGGCCGACGACCTGCTCCGCGACGCCGACGCCGCGATGTACCAGGCCAAATCGTCGGGCAAGAGCCGGTGCCAGGTCTTCGACGAGAAGATGCACCAGGCCGCCCTGCGCCGCCTGGACACGGAGCGAGAGCTGCGACGCGCGACACAGAGCATGGAAACGATGGACGGCAGCTTCCGCCTCGACTACCAGCCGATCGTGGATCTGACCGACGCCAGGATCATCGGGTTCGAGGCGCTCGTGCGGTGGGTCCACCCGGTCAACGGGCGGGTCAGCCCCGACAAGTTCATCCCGGTTGCCGAGGAGACGGGCACGATCATCCCGATGGGCGAGTGGGTCACGCTGCGGGCGTGCGAGCAGATGGCGGCATGGCGCCGCATCATCGGACCGAACAGGCCGTTCGTGATGAACATCAACCTCTCACGCCGCCAGCTGCTGCACCGCTCGCTGACCACGATGCTCAAGGAGTCGATCCAGAAATCGGGCGCCCGCATCGAGGACATCAAGCTCGAGATCACCGAGACCGCGCTGATGGACGAACGCGTCGACGCGGTCGAGATCCTCAACGGCATCCGCTCGCTCGGCTTCGAGCTGGCGATGGACGACTTCGGAACCGGGCAGTCCTCGCTGAGCTGCCTCCGCAACTTCCCGATCCAGACGCTCAAGATCGACCGGGCGTTCCTCCTGAACATGACCCAGCAGCGCGAGTTCAGCGCCGTCATGCACGCGATCATCACGCTGGCGCACAACCTGAACCTGGACGTCGTGGCCGAGGGGCTCGAGACCGACGCCCAGCTCGCCCAACTCCAGGCGATGGACTGCAGGTCGGCGCAGGGGTTCCTCTTCAGCCACCCGGTGGAAGCCGCCGCGGCCGAGCGGATGCTCGACGGCGGCCTGCCCATCCGCCAGCGGGCCGCGTAACGCGCCCGGTTCCGCGCGGGCGGGCGCCCTCCTCTCTC
>JAJDDH010000387.1 GCA_029260415.1 Phycisphaerales bacterium
TCCACGATGAGCGCGATCGGGCGGGCGGGCGAGGTGTCGAGTTCCAACCCGAGCTCCTCGAGCAGTTCGGTCCGGAGTTGTGACCGGACATGATCGAGACCGGGTGAGGCGCCGTTTGCGGGCGGGTCGATCCCGCCCGAGGGAGCGAGTTCCCAGAGCCCGCCGTGGATCCGGGTCTGGTCCGAGCGCCGGGCGAGCAGCGCGCACGGGCGTTGCCGGTCGTCGAGTGCGGTGACCAGGCCAGTCACGCTGAGCAAGCGCACGTCCGTGTCCACCTCAGGCTGCACCGCCAGCCGCTTGTACCCCTCCCGGCGCGCATGGATTGTGCTCGTCGCGGGATCGAAGGACTCGATCGCCAGGATCGGCCCGTCGAAGTGCCTGGGGTTGGCCTCGAGCAGCTGCGCCCAGCGGCGCTCGGTCGCGTCGGCGATTTCTTGCGGGATGTCCGTGGGCGCGTCGTCGATCACAATCGTGATACCGCCCGCGATGGGCGTCACGGGCGCCAGGTCCCGCGCGTCGGTCACGTGAGCAGCCCGCCCAGCCCGCCCTGGAGCTTGTCGGCGATCTCGGGCACGCCCAGCGCCTCGGCCTCGCTCGCGATGGCCGCCTGCGCCGCCTCCTGCGCCTTGATCAGCCCGTCGTTGACGGCGTGCACGATCAGCGACTCGGCCATGTGGCGGGTCTCGTCGTCCGCCCCGAAGCCCTTGGCCGCGGCCGGTTCGATGCGGATCGACTCGACGCGCATCTTGCCCGTGACGACGGCGCGGACCGCGCCCCCGCCCGCCTCGCCCGTGACGCGCAGGGCCTCCATGCGCTCCTGCACCCGCTTGCCCGCCGCGGCCAGCTCGTCCTTGTTCTTGAGCAGGCCCGCGATCGCGCCCATCGACTTGAGTGAATCGAACATGTGAGGCTCCTGTCCTGCCCAACACTAGCCCGGAGCGGGGGCGGTGGGCTCAGGCTTCCGATCCAAGGTGATCAAGGTGGTCAACCCCTGGCATGGTCACCTTGAGCATCTTCGGTCTGGGTGCGCACGGGGGCGGCGGCTACTTGCCCTGCTCGCTCTCGTCGGGCATCTCGCTCTTGAGCTCCACGCGGATGATCTTCCCGCCCAGCAGCTCCAGCGCATCTCTGACCAGCGGGTGCTCGATCGCCTGCTCGCGGAGCACGCGCGAATCGACGCTCGCCAGCTTGGTGACGGGCGACGGATCCGCCTGCGGCGCTTCGGGCGGCGGGGAGGCGGGGGCGGTGGGGGGTGTCGGCGACGGTCGTGCGGGGCGCGTCTGGGCGGCCCGGGTGTCCGCCGCCGTCAGGCTTTTTTTGCCGTGGATCTCCCGGGCGCCTTGAGCCTGGCGCCCCCGGAGGCGGCCGTGACGACCGCCGTCACGTCCGCGAGCTTCTCGGTCAGCGCCAGGCGAACGATCGCGGCATCGAACAGCGCCCGCGGGGCGCTGCTGGTCTTGATCGACCGCTGCACGCTCTCGCACAGGGCGATCATGTGCACCAGCCCCGCGGCGTCGAACCGCTGGCTGCGCTCGAACTCGCTGGCCCGGGCCTCGTCGGACAGGTCCACCAGCTGGGTTTCCCTGCCGCACGCGCCCAGGACCATGAGGTCGCGCAGGCGGTCGAGCAGGCTCTCGAGGGCCTGATCGGCGCTGATGCCCCGGGCCAGCAGCTCGCCGGCCTTGTTGAGCGCGGTCCCCGCGTCGCCGCCCGCGAACGCGTCGATCAGCCCCGCGATGACCTCCCGGTCGGGCAGGCCCAGCAGGTCCTCGAGCAGGGCGGCGGTCAGCGTCTTCTCGCCCACGGCCATGAGCCGGTCGAGCAGGCTCAGCGCGTCGCGCATCGACCCGTTGCCCAGCCTCGCGACCGCGGCGACGACCTCCGTCTCCGCCTTGATCCCCTCCAGCTTGAGCACGTCCTCGAGGTGCCCCGCGATGCGGGTGGAAGAGATATTCCGGAAGTCGAACCGCTGGCAGCGCGACTGGATCGTCGCGGGGACCTTCTGCGGGTCGGTCGTGCACAGGATGAACATCACGTGCTCGGGCGGCTCCTCCATGGTCTTGAGCAGCGCGTTGAACGCGGCTGTCGAGAGCATGTGGACCTCGTCGATGATGTAGATCTTGGAGCGACCCCGCATGGGGCGGTAGGCGGAGTTGGCGATCAGGTCGCGGGCCTCGTCGACCTTGTTGTTGGAGGCGCCGTCGATCTCGATCGTGTCCACGTCGGACCCGGTCATGATCGCCTTGGTGATCTCCTCGTCGCCATCGGGGTTGTTGATGGCATTGGCGAAGATGCGGGCGGCGGAGGTCTTGCCCACCCCGCGGGTGCCGCAGAAGAGGTAGGCGTGGGCGACTCGTCCCTGCTCGATCGCGGCGGTGAGGGTCCGCGCGATGGGCTCCTGGCCCACGAGCTGGTCGAAATCTCTGGACCGGTATTTCCGAGCAAGGACGGTGTATGCCATGGCGGACCAGTGTAGCCGGGGCCTGGACGCCCCTTACAGAGGCGTGAGCGCGAGCGACCCGGGGCAAAAACCCCAACAAACCGGCGCCCCCCCGGGTTGCTCTCGCCCCCGCCTCTGACCAGACCAGGACACGCCCCCCGCGGGCAGAGTAAGATCCCCGAGACCACAGAACCCCCTGGCGGAGCGCCACGCGCCGAGCCAAGAGATCGGACATTCGATGCATCAGACCGGTTCAAGGACGAACGCGCCCGTAGAGGTGCTCCCTCACGAGCATGCCCCTGGCGCCGCCGTCGCGATCCCGCTCGAGCCCCGCATGTCGCGCACCATGCGACTGATCAACCTCGTGATCATCCTGATCCCGTTCCTGAGCGTGGGCGCGGCGATCTACATGCTCTGGCCCTTCGGCTTCGGCTGGGCCTCCCTCGGGCTCCTGCTGGGCATGTACATGCTCACGGGGCTGGGCGTGACCGTCGGGTACCACCGCCTATTCACGCACAAGTCCTTCGAGACCGGGCCCATCATGACCGCGCTCATCGGGATCGCGGGCTCGATGGCCGTCGAGGGCCCGATCATCGGCTGGGTCGCCGACCACAGGCGACACCACCAGCACTCCGATGCTGAGCACGACCCGCACTCGCCGCACACGCACGGCGCCGGGGTCTGGAACATCCTCCGCGGCGCGTGGCACGCGCACATGGGCTGGCTCGTCGCCCGCGGCACCAAGACCGACTTCCAGCGATACGTCCCCGACCTCCTGAAAGACAGAGTCGTCGTCTGGCTGAGCAAGACCTTCCCGATCTGGGCCGCCCTCGGGCTGCTGATCCCGACCGTCCTGGGCGGGGTGATCACCATGAGCTGGACGGGCGCGCTGCTGGGCCTGGTCTGGGGCGGGCTGGTGCGGATCTTCCTCGTGCACCACATCACCTGGAGCGTCAACTCCATGTGCCACATCTGGGGCACCAAGGCCTACGACTGCGGCGACGAGAGCCGCAACAACGCCATCTGCGGCGTGCTCGCCTTCGGTGAGGGCTGGCACAACAACCACCACGCCTTCCCCACCTCCGCCCGTCACGGCCTGAGCTGGTGGCAGATCGACATGTCCTACTGGGTGATCGTTGCCATGGAGAAGCTGGGCCTGGCCAAGCGCATTAAGGTCCCCAGCCCCGAGCGCCTCGCCTCCAAGCGACGCGCCGCCTGACCAGCCACGAGAGGTCAAAGGCGGTCGAGCCCCCCCAAGGGGCTTGAACGCCTTGGACCGGGCAACGCCCATCGGGCGCGCCAAGGCCCGCGCCGTCTGAGCGCACACCCTCCCCATACCTCCTCCTTCTCCCGAAGCAGCGGCTGGCCAGAACGATCGCCCTCTCTCTCAGCGTCCCCGCTCTCGATTGGTGCGCACGGGCACGCGCGCTGGAACTACGGCGCAGCGCGCAACCCCTGTCGCCGACAGTCGCAAGAAAAATTGGACAACGCCGATGACGCGTTCGCCCGGGGGGCGGTCCGTGCGCACAGAGATTGAAGACGCTCAAGGGGACCACCCCTGGCGTTGGTCCTCTAGAGCTTCTTGATGCGCCCAAGGGGGCCAAGGGGACCAACCCCGGGCTTGGTCCACTTGACCCCCTTCGCCCCGCCCGATCAGACGGTCGCCGCCTGCTCTTCCAGCAGCACGCGCATCCGCTCGTTGACCGTCTGGCTCAGGTACAGCATCGCGTAGAGCCACGACTGGCCCGCGCGCTGGCCCATCTCGTTGGCGATGTCCGAGCTGCTCGCCGTCCGACCCGGCGCGTTGAGCTTCTCGATCGCCCAGTCCAGGTGCGGGGCGAGCGACTCGCGGACCTTCGCGGGGATCCGGTCATCGATCCACGGGCCCACGGGCTTGCCCGCGCTCTTGGGACGACCCAGATACCCCGCGGTGTTGCTGATCAGCACGTACGGCGTCACAAACAGCGAGATCACCCCCCACCAGCCCGCGACCAGCGTCACCCCCGTCATGCTCCGGTACATCCGCCCCATGCACGGGGCGCACAGCATCGACCGCTCGTCGCTGTACAGGCGCATGATGATCAGCCCGATCTGGCGACGCTGGCGGAAGGGCGCCGTCTTGGCCTCACGCCCGCACCCGACGCAGCAGAACCAGCGCTTGCGGAAGTTCAGGTTGTCCAGCAGCGTCCCCCCGCTGCCCCTGCACGTCGGGCAGCGGACCAGCACGCTCGTCTTCTCGATGTCCTGCCCATAGACCGGGTACTTGGCGAACTCGATGCCCTCGATGGGCGCGTACTCGTGGTTGCACCCGCGCGATGGGCAGCGGATGGGCGCCTCCAGGGCCGCGAGCATCCGCTGCTCGTCCCACGAGAGCCACTCCTGCGCAAACGCCCGCGCCTCCCCCTCGGCGACCTCCGCCAGGCGGAAGTCCTCCTGAATCTGGGCGGCGGTCTTCTTCGTTCCCATCCATCCTCCCCTCGTTCCCCGGTGAACCCAACATTAGCCCGGTGTGTCTGCGACGGGTTGTGTCCGCGCTCGCTTTCTCATGATCCGGCGCACCGCCAGCACGCCAAGACCGATCAGCGCCGTGTGCAGCGCCGCGCCCAGCAGCACGCCGGGCAGGACCGGCGTCGGCTTGACGCGAACATGCGGCTCGGGGGCCAGACCGCCCACCTCGGGCAGCGGCGGCCCCGCGGTCTCGCTTTGCAATACCTCGTTCCAGTACGAGGTGATCTCCGCCGTGCGGAAGGGCCAGCCCACGCGCTCCCGCGCGGTCCACACGATGACCCGCACCGGGTCGCCGTCGTGCTCGATTTCGGTCGGCCCCTGCGCGACGTACACCCCGTCCGCCGCCCAGTGCCGCGTCTCAAACACGATCGGGTCCGGGGGCGCTTGATAGAGATCGCTCCACCGACCATCGGGGTCGCCGTCGGAACGCGTCGACACGATCTGGGGCGCCCAGCCCTGGTCGAGCGCCAGGCGGTACACCAGCCCCAGCTCGAGCGTGCTCCACACCCCGAGGATGACGATCAGCACCCCGTACCAGAACCGCTGCTTGCTCACGACCCGCACTCCGGGCACGTCTCCACGCCGCGGGTGTCGTACCCGCACGATGCGCACAGCCCGCGCCGTG
>JAJDDH010000388.1 GCA_029260415.1 Phycisphaerales bacterium
CGCGGCAACGAGGGCAGATCAATGCTGCCCAGCCCGAACGGGTTGGACGGGTCCTCGATATCGACGATGTGCAATCGCATTTCCTCCACGATGTTGAAGTCAGGCGGGGGCCGGCTGACTGAAGAGCCGGCCTTGTAGAGCAGCCCGCCCGCGACCTCGACCCCCTGCGGCGCGAACCCGTCCACGTACGATGCAACGTGGTCAAACCCAACGTACTCGTCGCACAGCTGCCCCGGGCACGACACGTCGATCACCCGCAGCCCGCCGAAGTTATCCGTGACGTACGCGATCTCGTCGCGCACCACGACGTCGCCGGCAAAGTCCGGTGTCGACGCCGTCCCGATGATCGTCGGGGACAAAGGGTCGGTCACGTCTATGAGCGCAAGCCCGTTGAATCCGTCGGTGAGATAGGCGATCGAGCCAACCACATACACACCGCGCGCAATCCCGGGCGAATCGACGCTCGTAATCGTCACGGGATTGAGTGGGTCGCTCACATCCACAAGCAACATCCCCTGATCCTCCATCGCGATGTACGCGACGGACCCCTCGACCGCGATCCCCCTCGCGACGCCCGGTGTGTCCATCGACCCGAGCACCGCCGGGTTGGCCGGGTTGCTCACATCGATGATCCCGAACCCCGCGGTGCCCACGGCCACGTACACCATCCCGGTCGACTCCACCAGGTCACTCGCCTCGCCCGGCGCCGGGAACGAACCCACGATGCTGGGCGACGCCGGGTTTGAGATATCAACCACCTGCAGACCGCTCGTCCAGTCCGCAACGTACGCGTAGTCACCCCGCAGCGCGATGTCGTACACCTGCCCGGGCGTATCGACCGACCCGATGATCGTCGGCGAGGTCGGGTCGCTCGCATCGACCACTTGCACGCCCGAGCCCGAATCTGAGACGTACACGATCGATCCCCGGTTCGCGACACCGATGGCGAATTCGGGCGTGTCGACGCCGCCGATCACGACGGGCGAGGTCGGGTCCGAGATGTCCACTACCTTGATGCCCGTATCGATGTTCGCGACGTACGCGACCGACCCGTTGAGCGAAACCGCGAGCCCTCGATCCGGGATCGCGACCGATCCAAGCTCCTGGGGAACGCACGTCTGACCAACAGCCGAGGCGCCGACCACACCGATCGCCCCAACACTCACCAACAGTTGAACGCGCATCTCGACCCTCCCGATGGAACGCCGGACGGTGCCCTGTCCAGACTTGGACACACCGCCCGATCAAACCAAGAACGTATCAGGTGGACGGATGTGAAGACAGCCGGAACGCGCCGGCTTCCCTATGCCACTGAGAACAAACGCGTTACGGGCAGCCCGCCCCGAACATCCCCAGGAACGCCGTGACATCGGAGAAGTCGAACGCCCCCTCGGGCGCCGCCAGATCGGCTGCGGGGTCCATGCTCGCGAACGCATTGAGGAACGCCGTGACATCGGAGAAGTCCAGCGCGCCGTACGGCAATGCCAGGTCCGCCGGGCACGTGCTGGGGCAGTCGCCGTTGCAGAACAGCTCGACCCGCGCCGTGCGCGAGAGCGCCACCCCGCCGACCGCGCCCGGGTCGCTCACGCGCCACTGCATGAACACCACATCACCCTCGAGCGCCGGGCGCCCCAGGATGGGCCAGTGCAGCGTCGCGTACCCGCCCCCGCTGCCCGAGCCGTCGAGCGTAAACGGGCCCTCGAGCGTCTCGGGCGTGAGCACCCCGGCGCTGGGCGGGATTGTTGAGATCGCCACGAACGCCTGTGCACCGGGCAACGCGTCCGCGACGCCGATCTTGAAATCCAGGTTCCCCACGTTGGGCGGCACAACACTGATCATCCGCGGGACCAGCCCGCCCGTCCCGGGCGTGCCCGCCCCGAGCTGCGACGGGTTGGGCGGCGTCTCGATGCTGAGCGTCGGGCGGTCGAACGGGAACTGCTCCGCCGTGACGCGCGGGTCCGTCAGGGCGTTTTCAAGAAAGTCCGTGATCGCGTCTCGCTGGAAGATCGCCACCGGCACAGGCAGCAGCGGGTCGCGGTTCGTGTTCCCCGCCGCCCCGGGACCCAGGTAGAGGTTGAACACCGTGGACATCAGCTGGAACTCACCCGTGTGCATCATCGAGGACTTCAGCCCCACGTTCCGCAGCGAGGGCACCTTGAACTTCCCCCGGTCCTGCGCCAGACCGCTCACGTCCTGACGCCCCCGGTCCTGATTCGTCGGGCGGACCCCGATGTTGCGGAACGACAGGTCCGTGAACAGCGGCGGCTGGTGACACGTCGCGCACGCGAGCCCGCGAAACAGGTTCCAGCCGTCGATCTGCTGCGGGGTCATCGCCCCCGTGTCGCCCAGTGTGAACAGGTCCCAAGGCGACTGGTCGGGCACGAGCGTCCGCTCGTAGGTCGCGATCGCCATCGCGATGCGCGCGGCGCTGATCTGGTTCGTCCCGAACGCCTCCCGGAACAGCGCCGGGTACGTCTCGAACGCGTCGATCGCGCCCTGCACGTCCGGGGGCAGGTCCGTCGCGATCCCCAGCGGGACCGAGCGCTCCAGTTTCTCGCTGATCTGCGCCCAGTCACGCGCCTCGTGAGCCATCTCCACGTCCGACAGCGGCGGCGCGATCACCTGGTTCTCCAGCGCCCCGCCCGTCGCGATCAGCACCGCCCCCGTGTCCGGGTCCACGAACTCCCCGCCCGCGCGCCCGTCCCAGAAGGTCTCGGGCGCGTACATCGCCATGATCGCCGGCGGCGCACTCCGGTCCGTCGTCTGTCGGCGCAGGCCGAATAGCGCGTCGGGCGTGTAGTCGTCCGACGCGTCAGACCGGATCACGCCCGGGCTTGTGCGCATGTCGTCGGGTGTCCCGAACTGGGCGTCGGGCCCGGGGTGGAGCCCCAGCACCGGGTCCGTCCCCCCCGCGCCCGTGATATGGCACGTGCCGCACGCCATGGTGTTGTCGCTCGAGAGCTGCTCGTCCCAGAACAGGATCTTGCCCAGCACACGCTTGGCCTCGGTCACCGGGTTCTCGGGAGGGACCGGAACCGGCGGCAGCGCGGACACGCCCCGCCCGCCAACACCCGCGACGAGCGAGCCGCCGATGATCACGGGCAGCGCAAGAAGAGCCAGAGCCGCACCGGTCGCGGCGTGTCCGTGTTGTTTCATCGATCTCATTCCTCTCCGTTCCGTTCCCGCGAGCCCGCAGCGTAATGGGCCCAACGATCCACCCGGGCCCGAATTGCCCCGCTGCAGAAGAAAGCTGGGACGCCGTTGGGCGTCCCAGCTCATGATCGGACGTATATACAGATCGTTACGGGCAGCCCGCCCCGAACGCGCCCAGGAACGCGACGACATCGGAGAAGTCCCACGACCCGAAGGGCTCTGCAAGGTCCGCCGCCGCGTCCATCGCGCCGAACGCGCTCAGGAACGCGACCACGTCGGAGAAGTCCAGCGACCCGAACGGCTCAGCCAGGTCCGCGACGTTGCACCCGCCCCCACTCAGGACCGAGATGATCCGGTTGGACGACACGCCGTCAACCGTCGCGAAGCTGCCGGCGATGTGCATCGCCTCGCCCTCACCAGCGTCGAAGACGATGCCGCCGAACGCGCCATCGTTGGCCGTGGCGTAGTCCTCCCAGCTGGCGCCGTTCCACTTCTTGGCGAGAACGAACACGCCCGCGTCGGGGTGGGCGAACTCGCCCAGGGCGTAGAGCGCCTCGCCCGAGCCGTCGTCGAAGACGACCAGCTCCTGGCAGTCCGCGTCGAGGCCGGCGCCCATGGCCGACCAGCTCGCGCCGTCCCACTTGGCGACGCGCGACGCGGGCTCGCCGCCCGCGTTGCCGAACCGCCCGCCGACGTACAGCGCCGTGCCGCTGCCGTCATCCCACGCGGTCATGTGCAGCACCTGCGCGAACCCGGCGGACGGGGTCACGCCCCCGCCCAGCGCCGACCAGCTCGTGCCGTCCCACACAGCGACGTTGTTGGCGGGCACGCCGTCAATCGTGAGGAACCGGCCGCCCGCGTACAGCTTGCCGCCGTCGCCCAGGTCCGCGACGTGGAGATCGAGCACGATCAGGGGCACCGCGCCGCCGATGGTCCCGCCGACAGCGGTGTACGTCGTGCCGTCCCACTTGGCGATGTGGTCCGGGCCGCCGACGCCGCCGATGTCCGAGTAGTTCCCCGCGACGTAGAGCTGCTCGCCCGTCGTCCCGTCGTCCCAGACCGCCAGGTCCCAGACGGAGTTGAGGAAGATCTCGGACTGGGCGTCCATCGAGTGCCACTGCGTCCCGTCCCAGCGCGCCAGCTTGGCCGAGCCCGCGACGCCGCTGGCGGTGTCGAAGTACCCGCCCGCGATCAGGTCGCCCTGGAAGGTGGTGAGCGTGTTGGAGTAGTTGTTGATCAGCCCGCCGCCCACGCTCTCCCAGGCCGACCCGTTCCAGCGGGCCAGGTTCGACGTGCCGGAAACGCCCGAGGCCGTGAAGCTGCCCGTGGCGTAGAGCTTCATGCCCGAACCGTCGTCGTGCGGGTGCAGCGCCGCGATGTACGACCCGCCCATCCCGGGCGTGCCCAGGGTGTTGGAGTAATCGGGCCCGCCCGCGACCGCCATGCCGCAGACGCCCAGCAGCGCGAGCACTGACGGGGCAACCGCCGTCTTCGAAACAAACGTTGAACGCATCGAGATATCCTCCGTGGAATGACTCGCCGGACGCCCGGGGATCAACACCCCGGTCGCGACCGTGCGTCGCCGCCTGAACCCGTCGCTTCGACGCCGGGCGGCCCCCACCATCAAGCGGGCGAGGCGCCAGTTGACTCTCAACGCTCACGCCTGACAAGAGCGATCACACCGCGCGCCGCCCCTCACGGGCATCCCGCGCCGAACGCGCCCAGGAACGCGACCACGTCGCAGAAGACCCACGACCCGAACGGTTCAGCAAGAACCGCCGCGCCGCCCATCGCGCCGAACGCGCTCAGGAACGCAACGACATCCGAGAAATCCAACGACCCGAACGGCTCTGCGAGATCCGCGATGTTGCACCCGCCGTCGCCCCCAAGCGTGCCATCTGCGCGTATCCGCTGTGCATATGCATCCTCGTTCCCATTCCGGTCGTCGCTCCACGCCGCGATGAGCGAGCCGTCGCCCGCGCCCGCAAGGTTCAGCCGCCCCTTCGAACTCGCCGCCGTCGAGACGCCCACGATCGACGCGTCCAGCAGTGCGCCTGAGGCGTTCACCCGAATTATCTCCAGCACCCCGTCGGTGTTGCCCAGCGTCGGCTGGCGATCGACCAGGCCCGCGACCCCGCCCACCACTCGCGCGGCCCTGGGCGGGCCCTTGAACTGCTGATCGAAGGGCATCATCGCGATCCCGCTGGGGCCCAGGGCCCTGGCCCCGCTCACGTCCAGACGCTGCACGTTGAGGCTCTGGAAGCTCTGCGCGCCGTCCATGTTCCGGTAGAACACCATCACGTCGCCGCCCGGATCGAACGCGATCGCAGGGTCCAGCTGCTGACGCCCCGCCTCGATCGAGATCTGCACGCCGTCGTCGGGCCAGACGTTCACACCCGCGGCGTCGAGCCGCTGCACGTAACAGTCAAAGTCCCCATCCCGCGTGTCGTGCCACGCGATCACTGCGCCCCCGCCCGCCTCGAGCAGCCTCGGACGGTGCGCGATGGGGACCACCGTCGCGTCCATCACGCTCACGCCACCCGCCGCCCAGCGTTCG
>JAJDDH010000389.1 GCA_029260415.1 Phycisphaerales bacterium
CCCCCCAGACTCGCCGGAGTCGTCAGGCTCGCCACCCCCCGTGGCGATCATCGTCAGCCGGTACAACCACTCGATCACCTCAAGCCTCCGCCAGGGCGCCCGCGAGGCGTACCTGGAGCGGTTCGACGCCCCCGCCTCGCTGGCGGTCATCGAGGCGCCCGGCGCGTTCGAGCTGCCCGCGATCGCGTCCGCGGCGTTGCAGACCGGGATGTACGCGGGCGCCGTCTGCCTCGGGTGCGTCATCAAGGGCGAGACGAGCCACGACGCGCACATCAACAGCGCCGTCGCCGAGGCGCTCGCCAGCCTGAGCATGATGACGGGCCTGCCCGTGGGCTTCGGGCTGCTCACCTGCCAGAACACCGCCCAGGCCCAGGCCCGCGCCGGAGGCGACAAGGGCAACAAGGGTCGCGAGACGATGCTCGCGGTGCTTGAAACGATCGACGCGATCCGCGCCATCGAGGACGCCGCCGACGCCGAGACCCCAGGGCTCACCCACACGCTCAGCGCAGCGGTCAACGACAAGAGCGGGGGCGCGACCTGATGGCCAGCCCCCGCGACATCCGACGCCTCGCGCTGCTGGCGCTCTACCAGCTCGACGCCAGCCCCGAGACCGACGCCGCCCACCTCCGGTCCTCCATCGAGGACCTGGATTCGCTGGCCGAGGAAGGCCTTGTCCTCGTCGACGGCATCACGGGCGTCTCCTCCAAGAACCGAGACGAGGCCATCGACAAGGCCCGCGCCGCCTGGGACGCACGAGCAGAAGCGGACGCGGAGCTGACGGCCCTCGCGCCCGACTGGCCAACCGCGCGCCAGGCCGCCGTGGACCGGGCGATCCTGCTCCTGGCCTGGTATGAGATGACCAGCGCCTCGGCCCCGCCCAAGGCGATCGTCAACGAGGCGGTCGAGCTCGCCAAGCAGTTCTCGACCGACAAATCACCCGCCTTCGTCAACGCGCTGCTGGGCAAGGTGCTCAAGCGTCTCCAGGGCGAGCCCGTCGAGCCCGACCCCATCGTTCCTTCGCCCGATGTGCAGGAGGGCTGAGCAATGGCGCTCTTCAAGACCGTCCTCGGCTCGCTCAAGAAGGGCCTCTCCCGCACGCGCGACACCTTCGCCGGCGGGCTCCGCTCGATCCTCATCGGGCGCAAGCTCGACGACGCGCTCATCGACGAGCTCGAGGCCAGGCTCATCCAGTCGGACGTGGGCGTCGTCGCGACGCGCGAGCTGATCACGGGCATCCGCGCCGACTACAAGGCGGGCACGCTCACCAGGGGCGAGGACGTCCTCGAGTACCTCAAGAACAGCCTCAAGGCCATGTGGCCCGCCGCCGACCGCGAACTCATCCTCAGCGACACCGCCCCCAGCGTCATCCTCGTCACCGGTGTCAACGGCGTGGGCAAGACCACGAGCATCTCCAAGCTCTGCGCCGCCCTCCGCGCCGACAACAAGACCGTCCTCCTGGGCGCGTGCGACACCTTCCGCGCCGGCGCCGTCCGCCAGCTCGAGATCTGGGGCGAGCGACTGGGTGTCGAGGTCGTCAAGGGACAGCAGGGGGGCGACCCCGCAGCCGTCGCCTTCGACGCCTGCGCAGCCGCCAAGGCCCGCGGCGTGGACGTGCTGATCCTCGACACCGCTGGGCGTCTGCACACGCAGGACCCGCTCATGCGCCAGCTCGAGAAAATCCGCAAGGTCATCGAGAAGCAGATCCCGGGCGCCCCCCACGAGGTGCTGCTGGTGCTCGACGCCACCAGCGGGCAGACTGCGCTCCGCCAGGCCGAGGAGTTCAGCAAGAGCGCGGGCGTCACCGGCCTCTTCCTCGCCAAGCTCGACGGCTCCGCCCGCGGCGGGATCGTCGTCGCCATCCGCCAGAGCGTGGACATCCCTGTCAAGTTCGTGGGCGTCGGCGAGACCCCCGAAGACATCCAGCCCTTCGACCCCGAGGCCTTCATCGAGGCGATGTTCGCCGAGGACTGAGCGCCGCATCGTGAATCACACCCGCCCGCTCCCCCTCCGGGGCGCCCGCGGCCGGTTGACGCCAGCCGCCCCAGGCCGTAATGTAGTCAAGGCTACATTGCCCCGGAGACGAATCCCATGCGTGTCACCAGCCTCGTCATGGCGGTCCTCTGCCTTCTCGCCACCCTCCAGGCCTGCGGCGGCGCCTCGCCGGACGACGCCCCCGAGACGCTCACCATCGTCACCACCACCGGCATGGTGGGCGACACCATCCGCGCGGTCGTGGGGGACCGGGGCCGGGTGACGTCGCTGATGGGCGCGGGCGTGGACCCGCACCTGTACAAGCCCACCCGCTCGGACATCGCCCAGCTCATGAACGCCGACGCGGTGTTCTACAACGGGCTGCTGCTCGAGGGGAAGATGACCGACGCGCTGATCCGGGCCGCGACGAGCGGGCGGCGCGTCCACGCGGTGACAGAGCTGCTCGACGAGTCGTCCCTCCTCGAGCCGCCCGAGTTCCAGGGGCACTTCGACCCGCACGTCTGGATGGACCCCAGGGCCTGGGGCAACACGGTTGTGGTTGTGCTCGACAAGCTCATTGAGCTCGACCCCGAGGGCGAGGACACATACCGAGCCAACGCCCAAGCGTACATCAAGCAGCTCCGCGAGCTGGACGCCTACGCCCAGCGGGTGCTCGCGACCGTGCCCGAGCACGCCCGCGTGCTGGTCACCGCCCACGACGCGTTCAACTACTTCGGGCGGCGCTACGACTACCAGGTCGTGGGCATCCAGGGCATCTCCACCGAGTCCGAGGCTGGCGTCCGCGACATCCAGCGCCTCGTCGACCTGCTCGTCGAGCGCCGCATCGGCGCGGTCTTCGTTGAATCGACCGTTTCGCGGCGCAACGTCGAGTCGCTCATCGCCGGCGCCCGCGCCAGCGGGCAGAGCGTGTCCATCGGGGGCGAGCTGTTCTCCGACGCCATGGGCGCCCCCGGTAGCTACGAGGGCACGTACCTGGGCATGATCGACCACAACGTCACCACCATCACCCGCGCCCTGGGGGGGCAGGCCCCCGAAGGCGGGCGTCTGGGCAGGCTCGGGAGCGACGCCCCGTGAGCC
This sequence comes from Phycisphaerales bacterium, assembly GCA_029260415.1. Classification (GTDB taxonomy): domain Bacteria; phylum Planctomycetota; class Phycisphaerae; order Phycisphaerales; family UBA1924; genus JAJRXR01. The sequence continues at coordinate 3,070 of JAJDDH010000389.1, forward strand.
CCATCCCCGCGCACGACCGCTCGACCCCCCGCGACCTCTCGGCCCGCCCCGAGCACTCGTCCGACAGCCCGCTCTCGATCCACGCGTTGACCGTCGCCTACCAGCGCAAGCCCGTGCTCTGGGACGTCGAGTTCGAGGCGACCGCCTCCCGCCTGATCGCGATCGTCGGGCCCAACGGCGCCGGCAAGTCCACCCTCATCAAGGCCTGCCTGGGCCTCATCGCCTCCGCCGCGGGGCGCGTCGAGTTCTGGGGCGAGCCCTACCGACGCGTGCGCACACGCGTGGGCTACGTCCCCCAGCGCGAGAGCGTGGACTGGGACTTCCCCGTGAGCGCCCTGGACGTCGCCGCGATGGGGCGGTACGCCCGCATCGGCTGGTGCAAACCCGTCACGCGCGCGCACAAACGCGCGGCGCTCGAAGCGCTCGACCGCGTGGGCATGGCGGACCTGAGCAAACGACAGATCTCCCAGCTCTCGGGCGGGCAGCAGCAACGCGTCTTCCTCGCCCGGGCGCTGGCCCAGGAGGCCGATCTCTACTTCATGGACGAGCCCTTCGCGGGCGTGGACGCCGCGACGGAGCGTGCCATCATCGACGT
>JAJDDH010000390.1 GCA_029260415.1 Phycisphaerales bacterium
TCAGGTGTGTCGGCGTTGATCCCCAAAACTTCAAGTGCTTTGGAATTCAGCCAGGCACCATGAACGGTTGAATCACCCAGGTAAACAGGATGTTCAGTCGTTATCGCATCAAGAATTTTTTTATGTGGAACTGTCTTCGACTCCATTAACTCCATCGCCCACTGGCCACCGCGTATCCATTCTCCCTTTGGCGTGTTTGCTGCGCACTCTGTGAGCTTCGCGACAATTTCATCTACCGTTACAGTAAAGGGAAAGCTACATTGAAACTTAAATTTTTCGCCGCCCTGCATGGGGTGCGCATGCATATCATGAATACCGGGCATAACCATTTTTCCCTGCAGGTTATAAACCCTTGTTGTCTTATCAACATGTTTCGCTATGTCTGCGTTACTACCTACAGCAACTATCTTTCCGTCTGTGACCGCAATCGCCCGAGCCCAGGAGTTATCATTATCTACTGTATATATCCGCCCATTAATATAGGCACTGACTGCAATAAATTTTTCTTCAGATTTACTTTCAATCGCTTTGGCTTCATCGGCTTCATCCTTACCACAACCAGACAGCAAAAATATTATTGTGAACAGAAAAACAGAAAACTTTGGACTAAGTCGATATTTTAATAGTGTCATTACATCATCTCTTTTATTGGAGTTTTAAGGTGATTTGGACTATGGCGGGCCATTTTACTAAAGATCTCCAGATCATATCAAAAAATGATTTTCATTCCCTCAGTAACTTTGATAAGTCTGGTTCCACTGCTTTGTGGACGGCGATAGAGACACATTTCATTACTCTAGCGTATAATCGTGCGCATTTTATACATTTAGAGGTACCTTATATATGGCACTTTCACGCAGAGAATTTGTAAAAAAAGGTAGTTTAAGTTTGAGTTTCGCATTGGCGGGCTCCCATATACTTTTAAGTCCTGCCGAAGCCTACGCAAAAGAAGTACCTTTTACTGTTCTGAATACTGACGAAGTCCTTACCCTGGAGAGTGTTTGCGAAATACTGCTTTCCGGTGCTACAGAATCCGGTGTTGCACATTTTGTTGACCACCAGTTGGGGGTTGACCCGAATGATAGTTTACTTGTGTTGAAATATTTTGGCTTCCCTCCTCCGTACACGGATTTTTATCGCCCGGTGTTGGCGGCGCTTAAGCAGCTAAGTCAAAGCATGTTCAACAAAGACATTCAATCCCTGGATGAAAAGCAAGGCCGGGTATTCATTGAAGCTATAAGAGACAAGAATCCACCGGATTGGAAAGCACCACCCGCACCGCTGGCCTATATTGCCTTACGTAACGATACGGTTGATGTCGTCTATGGCACACCTGAGGGTTTCAAAAAGCTCGGCGTTCCCTATATGGAACATATTCTGCCACCGGAGGGCTGGTCATGAGTAAAAATGAAAAAGTCGATGTCGTCATTGTTGGTAGTGGAGCCGCCAGCAGTGTCTACGCAGCCTTGCTAGCTGAAGCGGGGAAAAGCGTTGTTATGCTGGAGAAAGGCACGGCTCGAAAACTCGACGACTTATACAGCTCGCAAACCTGGGCCCGCCGTCTTAAATGGGCGACCCCGCATATGATGGAGGAAAGCAAAGACAGCATCTGGTACAACTTTAATGCGGGACATGGTTATGGTGGTGCTGCGATTCATCACTATGCTGTTTGGCCACGTTACCATCCAGAGGATATGAAGGAGCATTCACTCTATGGAAAAGGCCTCGACTGGCCCTTCGAATATGATGTATTACGTCCATATTACGATCAGATTCAAAGTGATGTCGGCATGTCAGGAGATGCAGAGAAAGAAATCTGGCGACCCGCTGGCGATCCCTACCCGCTACCACCGGTATTACAATCGAATCACGGTACAGTTCTGGCAAAAGGTTTTGCAGCTCTTGATCAACCCACTTCTCCTATTCCAATGGCAATTCTGTCACAACCTTATAAAGGCAGAGATGCCTGCATCTGGGATGGCTGGTGTGATGCGGGATGTCCTACCGGTGCGCTTGCTAATCCACTAGTAGTATTTATTCCTCGCGCATTGAAAGCCGGCGCAGTGATGAAATCCGATTGCCATGTCACCCGCGTTATGACTGACAACAAAGGCGAGCGCGCCACTGGTGTTGAATATTTTGATAGTAAAGGTGAACGTCACGAACAACATGCTGATGTTGTCGTACTTGGCGCTTTTACCATAGAGAACCCGCGCATACTGCTGAATTCCGCTACTGACAAGCACGCGAAAGGTCTCGCCAACTCAAGTGGAACGGTAGGCAAATATATAATGTCCCATCCCGCAGTAACGGCATTCGGTATGTTTGATGAAGACATGCAAAATTATATCGGCGCTACCGGCGGACAACTCCTCACTCAACATCGCTATCCCAAAGAACAGGGTGCTTTCGGTTCTCAGCAATGGGAAATCGCACTGGCACTTAAGCCCAATGACTTACTTGGTATAGCCATGAGCCGAGCCGATTTGTTTGGTGATGATTTGCACAAGTTTATGAAAGAAGGCTCTCGT
>JAJDDH010000391.1 GCA_029260415.1 Phycisphaerales bacterium
CCCTCGTAAGTGATCTCGGTCGCGCCCGCGGCCGGGGCCTGCGGTGCGATGAGTTCGACGATTATCTTGACGCCGTCTTCACTGACCTTGGGGAACGGGCCGATCGGGCGGGAGGAAAACGAGAAACCGCTGTCGCTCTTAGGGCGTTCCTGGAGCAGATCTTTCCCGGTTGAATCGACCACCTTGCTAAGCGTGCTGGCGTCGTCGTCGAGGTCGACAATGGTCTGGTCCAGACCGCTGATAAGCAGGTGCACGCTGGTGCCGGCGCTGACGCCGTTGGGTTGAAAACTGAAGTCCATCGCCTCGATCGCGGGTGACCCGATCTTCAAGGCGATGGGTTGCACGGTAACTTCTGCGTGAGCGGTTGTGATCAATGATGTCAATACTGTGGCGAGGATCAGACTGGTTTTCATGGTGCTTCCCCTGTTCGGTTGGGAGTGAAGTCTGTGATTTGTAAATCGCTAAGCCGCAAGCGGCGGACCGGGGGTCAGCCCGGGCGGGTCATGCTGTCGTAGTCCATCAGTTCGGCGAGGCGTTCGGCGGGCATGAGGTTCTGCTCGCTGACGATCTGCTTGATGGTCTTGCCTTCCTTGTGGGCCTGCTTGGCCAGCGCGGCGCACTTGTCATAGCCGATCTCGGGGGCCAGGGCGGTGATGGTCATCAGGGAGGACTCAAGCAGTTCGGTGCAACGGGCTTCGTTGACTTCCAGATCGACCAGCAGCTTGTCGACGAAGACGTTGGAAACGTTCGCCAGCAGTGAAACCGATTCGAGGAAGGCATCGATCATCACGGGCATGGCGACGTTGAGTTCGAAGATCGAGCCGACGCCGCCCATCCCGGCCATGGTGACGGTCGTATCGTTGCCAATCACCCGGCAGGCGACCTGCATGACCGACTCGCAGACCACGGGATTGACCTTCCCGGGCATGATCGACGAACCGGGTTGGATCGCGGGCAGGTTCAGTTCACCGATCCCGCAACGTGGGCCACTGCCGAGGTGGCGGATGTCGTTGGCGATCTTGGAGAGGCTGACGGCGATAGTTTTGAGGTAACCGTGGGCGGAGACGAAGGAATCCTTGGCGGCTTGGGCCTCGGGGTGATTGTCGGACTCTGTAAAGCTCAGTCCGAGGCTCTTCGACAGCACGGCACAAACGCGTTCTGCAAAGCCGGTGAAGGTATTAATCCCCGTGCCCACAGCGGTGCCACCAATGGGCATATTCACCAACATTTCCCTAGCCGCCCAACCGGCGCGGTCGTTTCCGAGCTTGACCTGCTGGGCATAGCCGGCGAAGACCTGGCCCATGCGGATCGGTGTGGCATCCATAAGGTGGGTCCGGCCGGTCTTAATAAGCGAATCAAGTGCCTTAGCTTTGTTATCTAACTCACCTTGCAGTTTCGACAATGCGGGGCGCAATGCATTCTCGATCAACAGCGCCCCGGCGATATGCATTGCCGTCGGGAACGTGTCGTTGGACGACTGCCCCATGTTCACGTGGTCGTTGGGGTGGACCCCGCCCGCCTCGAGGTAGGCGTTGTCCTTGCTCGAGCCGATCTCGGCGCCCCGCGCCAGACACACGAGGTTCGCGACGACCTCGTTGACGTTCATGTTCGTGCTCGTGCCCGAGCCGGTCTGGAAGATGTCGATCGGGAAGTGGCGCCCGAGCCCGCCGCGATCATCGAGTCCGTGCAGGATCTGGCGGCAGGCGCTCATTACGGCGTCCGCCCGGTCCTGATCCAGCTTGCCCAGGCCCGCGTTGACCGACGCGGCGCTGCCCTTGAGCATGGCGAACGCGCGGATGACGTCGTCGTGCACGCGCCGCCCCGAGACGGGGAAGTTGAGCACCGCCCGCTGGGTTGAGGCGCCGTAGAGGACGTCCGAGGGGACCTCCATCTCGCCCATGGAATCCTTCTCAACCCGGGTCCGGCTCGTAGTGCTCGTCACGTGAATCCTCCGTTGCGGGCGTGACAGCGCCCGGCAGGGCATAGTATGGTCGCTCAAGATTCTCCGGAACGCCTGTCAGGACCCACCCAGCGTGGGCGGCGTACAACCGGGGTGACCCGGGACCCCCTCTCGGACGCACCGCCCAGGCCCCCTCCACCCGGATGGAGCCCGCCTGGAAGCATCGGAGTCCAACATGCCCACCCGCTTGTCGAGCCGGATTGTTCTCGCGCTGTGCGTCGCAACGATGCCCTGCGTCCTCTCGGGCCAGGCCCTGGGGCAAGCTGGCGCCCAGCCAGCGCCGGCGCAGACAACGCCGCCCGCCCAGGCCCAGGCGCCCGTCCAGATGGCCCCCGACACCGAGAACCCGTACCTCCGCCTCGTGAAACGGCGCGAGTGGACCCTCCAGGCGCAGATCACGCTCCAGAACAGACGCGGGGTCTGGCTCGGGCTCGACACTGTGCGCGGTTCCCAGGGCGAGACGTTCCGCTTCGACGCCTTGTCGATGATCTTCCCCGTCGTCCGCTCCAGCGCTTCGAGCGTGTGGCGCGAGGGATCCTCCGAGGGGACGCTCTTTGTTGAGACCCGGAAGGCGGACACAACCACCACCCTCATCGGCCCGTTTCACGCGGGCGCCGTCTACGCCCGCTACGACTCGGGCCCGGGCACGGCGTACTCCGTCCGCCTCGTGCACAGACACGAGGTCACCAGCTGGGACACGGTGTTCAACGAGCTCGACGCCCTCCGTGTGCCCTGGCCCGAGGGGCCCTGGCCCGACGAGGCGCTCTCGACCTTCGGCCCGCAGTCCTACGTGAATCCCAACACCGACCCCGAGGAGCCGGTCAGGCGCCTGCTCGAGCTCTGGACAAAGAACGAGGACCCCAAGTCCATCCCCCCCGTGCTGCTGGCCAAGTGGCTGGCCGGGTCCGTGCAGGAATACGTCCAGCTCCAGGGTGACGGCGTCAGCCGCGAGTACCGGGTCCGCGGTGACGCCCTGGGATCCGGCGTGGTCACCGGGGTGATCGAGGGTGTCGAGCTCAAGGGCGCCGCGCCGACCGCCGTCCTGCAACGGGGCAGCACCCACGACATGGTCTGCCTCCTGGCCGCGGTCTATCGGGCCGCGGGCCTGCCGGCCCGGACCGTCATCGGCATCGACGACGACCCCGAGCGCCGGTCCCGCGAGGTCCGTTCGTGGGTCGAGTTCTGCCTCTACGACGAGGACAAGGGTCTGACCACCTGGATCCCGGTGGACATCGCCAGGCTCCGGGCCCGCAGCAGCCGCATGCAGGCGCTGGACCGCCCGTGGGAGTACTTCGGAACACACGACGAGCTGCACCGCGTCGCGCCGTTTGCGTTCCACTTCATCCCGCCCGTCGACGTCCGGTCGTACAACTCGCCCGCGTTCTACGGCTGGCGACAGATGCCCAGCAATCCACCGTACGCGGCCCAGAGAATCGACCTCGACATCTCCCGCACGGTCCAGCGCGGGGCGCCCACCCCGTGAGCGCTACGGCTCGACGACCCCGTACCGCTCGAGCCATTCCGGGCTGGGCAGGAACGTGTAGTCGTCGGTGGTCGCGGGCGGGTCCTGCCCGTCCAGCGGGGCGGGCACACGCAGCGACATCTCCACGTGCGAATCGAGGAAGAGCAGGTTGGTCTTGACGTCGTCGCCCTTGAACCAGCGCATCTCCGAGTCCAGCAGCGAGTCGTAGTTGTAGATCGGGTGGGTGCCGATGACCCACGTCTTGGTGGGCGTGACAACGAAGGGCATCTTCCCGCCCGGGCGTGACGCGGTCCCCTCGGGGATGAGCGTCGGGTACGCGTCGCCGTTGGGGTCGCGATCGGGCGCGTGGTCGTTGAGCGTGTAGCTCGAGCCGATCAGGTCGTACATCGAGTCCGTGCTGGGGATGCCCAGGAATCCCAGCCCGGTGTTGCCCGCGCCCCTGTCCATGGGCGAGCGGAAGGTCTCCATCTCGAACACGGGCCCGCCCTCGTTGGGCGGTGGGGCGGTCGTGACGTCGGGCAGCGGGACGCCCTCGAAGACGTACGAGTTGAGCGGGCGGCGCTCGGCGCCGAACTCGTTGATCCCGAGGAACGGGAGCAGACCCTTCTTGCCGCCGAACAGCGCGCCGACGATCGTCGGGGTCCCGTCAAAGCCGGTCGCGCTGACCTGGGGCAGCGTCCGGTCGTAGTCGTTGAGATACAGATTGAGCCCGACGCCCAGCTGCTGGAGGCGGGCGCCGCAGGTCGTGACCTTGGCCGATTCCCTGGCGCTGCCCAGCGCGGGCAGCAGGATCCCGATGAGCAGCGCGATGATCGCGATGACCACGAGCAGCTCGATCAGCGTGAAGGCGGGTTTCTGTCGCATGGGCGGAGTCTACAGGCCCCGCGGCGCCCGTTCACTCGCCCAGTGAGTTCTTGAAGTGGGTTTCCTGAACCGGGACGACCACCTCCAGCACGTGCTCGAGCACGCACGCGGGCGAGCCCATCGCGTCCACCTCCTGGATGATCTCGGAGGGGTACTGCTCCAGCACGGGCGCCGTCTCCTCCTCGTACACCTTCCAGCGGTTGAGGATGACGTCCTCCCGGGCGTCGTCGGCCCGGTTCTCTTTGAGCGCCCGCCGGCGCAGGCGCTTGACCATCGCGTCCTTGTCCTTGCAGACCAGGTGGACGATCGAGAGCACCGTGACGTGCTCGCGGATCAGCTCCGCCTGTCGCACCGTCCTGGGGATGCCGTCGAGCACGAGCAGGTCGTCGTGCGGCTTGTAGATGCTCAGCACCGTCTGGGCGTTCAGGTTCTCAGCCCACATGTTGACCGTCACATCGTCGGGCACGAGCTCGCCCTTGGACGAGTACTCGTAGAAGACCTTGCCCAGCTTGGAGTGGATGTCCAGGTTGCGGAACACGTCGCCGCACGAGAGGTGGAAGAAGCCCGGGATCTGCCCGAGGATCTTGCCCTGGGTTCCCTTGCCCGCGCCCGGGGCGCCGAAGAGCAAGACGGTCTGGTACTTTTCGGGCATCGATCATCTCCGAGGTCCAGTGGGCAGGATCGTAGCGCCGCGCACACACAACAAGCGGGCCCCAGCCCCCTCGTCGGCCCACCGCGGGGCCAACTTTCGCCCCCCTCCCGCCTCCCGCAGACACCCCGATTCATGGCGCCCCGGGGCGGGGTATCGGACGCGCGCGGCGCATCTCCTGCGCTGCCAACAAGAAACGCCCGCGCCCGGGGATCCGGGCGCGGGCGGTCTGGATGCAGACTTCAGATTCGGTCTCGGGCGGGCAACTCAGGCGCCGGCCTCGATGACCTCCTTCTGCAGGTTCGCGGGCATCGGGCGGTAGGCCTCGAACTCCATGACGTTCGAGGCGCGACCCTGGGAGAGACCACGCAGCACGGTCGTGTACCCGAACATCTCGCTCAGGGGAACCTCGGCCGAGATCAGCTTTACCAACCCACGGTACTCCGTGTACATGATCATCCCGCGAAGGCTCGAAAGGTCGCCCGGCACGTTGCCCAGGTAGAACTCGGGCGTGGATATCACGA
>JAJDDH010000392.1 GCA_029260415.1 Phycisphaerales bacterium
AGCGTGGTCACGGCGTGGTGTGTGGGGGGATCAGAAGCGGGGGCGGGGACGTATAGTGAGGTGTCCGGACCACGCGCTCACGGCGGCTCATCGGTCTTCATTGGATGGATGAGCCCTGGCCTTGGGGTCGTTCGGATTCCATATGGGACAGGTCGGGTCGCTATAGTTTCCGCCCGGGCGGGGGCCGCGATAACACTGCCGGCGGGGAGCTCCCCCCGGGGTGCTGTAAGAGAGGATTGCAGGCAGGGATGGCACGTTCTCGCAAGAAGCTCGGGAAGATCCTCGCGGAATGGGGCGTGGTCAGCGAAGACCAGGCCGACCGGGCCGCGAAGGAAGGGAAGGCCAGCGGCAAGCGGATCGGCGAGGTTCTCGTCGAGTCCGGGGCGTGCACGGAAGAGCACGTGGCCAAGGCGCTGGCGAAGCAGTTCGGTCTGGAGTTTGTCGATCTCGGCGCCGCGGGCGTTGGCGAGAAGATCGACAAAACCGCGATCGACGAACAACTGATCAAGAAGTACCTTGTCCTGCCCATGGGCGAGTCGGGCGGGAAGATGCAGCTGCTGATCCATGATCCGATGGATCTGGAGCTGATGGACAACCTGCGGTTCCGCCTGAACAAGGAGATCGAGCCCAGGCTGGCCAGCCGGGGGCAGATCAAGCAGTTCATCGAGGGCGAGGTCGCGACCAAGCCCAAGATGGTGGGAGCGGACGAATCGCTGGTGACCGACTCGATCGACCGGACGATCGATCGCTCGGTGGACCGTTCGATGGATCGCTCGATCGACGTGGCGAGCGAGGACTCGCCGGTCGTGAAGCTGTGCAACCGGATCCTGGACGAGGCCGTGCGGATGCGCACGAGCGATATCCACATCGAGCCCATGGCCGACCGTGTGCGTCTGCGGTACCGGGTGGACGGCGTGTGCATGGAGCGGGACAACCTGCCCAAGCGGATGCAGAACTCCCTGCTGAGCCGGTTCAAGCTGATGGCAGGGATGAACATCGCCGAGCGGCGCGTCCCGCAGGACGGTCGCATTAAGATCAACGTTGACGACGTGCAGATCGACTTCCGTGTTTCAGCCTGTCCGGCGTACCACGGGGAGTCGGTGGTGCTGCGTATTCTGCGTCCGGACGCGGTGCGGATCGGTCTTGTGAATCTCGGGTTCGAGCAGGACAACCTGGATGTGTTCAACAAGATCATCCGGCGTCCCAACGGGATCTTCCTGGTCACGGGCCCGACGGGCTCGGGCAAGACAACGACGCTGTACTCGGCGCTGGACGTGCTCAACCGCCCGGACCGGAAGATCATCACGGCCGAGGACCCGGTGGAGTACAACTTCGAGGGCATCAACCAGTGTCAGGTGCGTGAGAGTATCGGGCTGACGTTCCCGGCAATTCTCCGCTCGATGCTGCGTCAGGCGCCCAACATCATCCTGGTGGGTGAGATCCGCGATAAGGAGGTCGGCGAGATCGCGATCCAGGCGGCGCTCACGGGCCACCTCGTGTTCTCGACGCTGCACACCAATGACGCGCCCAGCGCGATCACGCGGTTGATTGATATGGGGATCAAGCCGTTCCTGGTCGCGTCGTCGATCCAGGCGGTCATGGCCCAGCGTCTGATCCGGGTGCTGGCAAAGAACAAGGAACTCGCGGAGAAGGACGACCTGGACCCGAAGTACCTGAACCTGATCGGGCTCTCGATGGAGGAGGCGATCGGGCGTGTGTACAAAGCGGTGCCCAGCAGCGAGTCGCCCAGCGGGTACAAGGGTCGCAAGGCCATCTTCGAGATGATGCTGATGAACAACACGATCCGGGAGCTGGCGTTCAACCTGGCGCCGGTCTCGGATCTTCGCAAGGCGGCGCTGGACGCGGGCATGAGGCCGCTGGTCGGCGACGGGCGGATCAAGGTGCTCAACGGGGTGACCACCGCGGACGAGATCGCCCGCGTGAGCCAGGTCGCTGACGATCAGTCCACCGCGTAAGGACGCAGGAGAGGAACCCCCAGATGTCGACGATGCAGATCGATCGCCTGCTTGACACCGTGGTCCGCACGGGCGCGAGCGACCTCCACCTGACGGTGGGGCGCCAGCCGACCATCCGCCTTCACGGCGGGCTTCGCAACCTCCAAACCAAAGTCCTCGAGTCCGACGACATGGTCGGGCTCATGAAGTCCATCACCCCCGAGCGGAACCAGCAGGAACTGCAGGAAGAGGGCGGCACGGATTTCGGCTTCGCCTACGGCGACGCGGCCCGCTTCCGTGTTTCCGTCTTCCGCCAGCGAGGCGACATCGCCATTGTCCTCCGCCAGATCCCCAACCGCCTGCTTACGTTCGAGCAGATCGGCCTGCCCGAGATGTGCCGAGACCTGGTCCGCAGGCCCCGAGGCCTGTTCCTGGTGACGGGGCCCACGGGCTCGGGCAAGACGACGTCGCTGGCGACGATGATCGACTACGTCAACACATATCTCGACCGGCACATCGTGACGATGGAAGACCCGATCGAGTACTACCACGAGCACAAGAAATCGATCGTGAACCAGCGGGAGGTGGGCAACGACGTGCCCAGCTTCGCCGAGGCTCTCCGGCGGGCCCTCCGCCAGGACCCGGACGTGATTCTCGTGGGCGAGATGCGTGACCTCGAGACGATCGAGGCGGCCGTCCGGGCGGCGGAAACCGGTCACCTTGTGTTTGGGACGCTCCACACGACGGGCGCCGCCAAGACGATCGACCGCCTGGTGGACGCCTTCCCGGTGAGCCAGCAGAACCAGA
>JAJDDH010000393.1 GCA_029260415.1 Phycisphaerales bacterium
CCGCTCCAGCACGCTCAGGGCGTCGGCCACCCGGTCTACCGGAACGAACAGGTGGTCGTGGTAGAACCCGGAAACCGGGTTCACCGCGATGCCCTGCTCGGCGAGTGCGGCCGCCACGCGGGCGATGAAACCGACCGCGTCGAGCGAGGAATGCACGTCGAGCGTGATCATGCGGCACGGGAACTCGTGCGGCAGGCCCGCGTCGATCGCGTCGCGGCGCGAAAGGACCAGCGTCGTGCCCTCGGCTTCCTGGAACTCCATGCGGGGCACAATCCCGGGCGGGGCCTCGCCGGTCGCGACAGACGCAAACACGAAGACGCCATCGACCGGGCTGGCACGGAGCGTCCGCAAAAGCGTGATGAGTCGGTCCTCGCCTCGCATCGGATTCCTTTCTCACGCGGCCCCCGCCGATTGCGGCACGGTGATCGCGGCTGTATCCGATCATACTTGTGGAAACCTCATCCAGATCGCACAGGAACGCAGATCATCCGCATCGTCGGCCTCGATCCCCTTTCACGGCGTCGGCCGGCGGTTCTGTTTTTCCGTGTACGGTTCGCAGATCCCGACCTCTGAGGCTCCAGAGCCCCATCTGTTCCATGACTCGTTCAACGGGTGTCCTGCCACCCCGATTTGAATTGCCGGCGCCATTCGTTCTTGGCCGGAGAGTTATAGTTGGGTGGTCCGAGTCTGCTGATCTGGGAGGCGCCGATGAGCTATCCGCCCGCATGGCGGCACGAGACCGATCTTTCGCAGGGTGTGCGGCTGATGCGTGCGCACCCGCTTGCGCACCTCTACACGTCGCACAACGGGCAGCGGGTGACCCGGATCCCGTTTGTTGTGGATCTCGAGGGCGATCACCCCGCCCGGCTGCGTGGGCACGTGAACGGCGCCAACCCGCAGGCGGAGGGGCTGGACGGGGCGGGCGTGCTTGCCGTGTTCTCTGGGCCTTTGAGCTATGTCTCGCCTCACTGGCGGATCGACAAGGCCCGGGGCGGGACGTTTGACTATGAGCAGGTCGTCGTTCGGGGGACGGCGCGGACGGTGGAGGGGATCGAGCACTTCCGGCGGATGATCGACGATCTGTCGGCGCTGATCGAGCCCGAGTACGCCGGGGCGGGCGATTACCCGGTGTGGCAGACGTCGATGGCGGCGCCCGGGTATATCGAGCGGTTGATCCCTCACATCACGCAGTTCGTGATTGATATCAGCGAGATCGAGGTGATCTCCAAGCTGCACCAGCAGTTCCCGGAGGAGGACCGGCGGTCGGTCGCGGAACATCTCGAGCGTTGTCAGCGCGAGGGTTCGCGCGAGATCGCCAGGAGAATCCGCGAGTCGCTGTGACGTCAGCGGTCGCCCCGTCTCTCGGGTTCCCCTGGCGCCTTCGTTGCCGCTGGCGGTTTCATGCCAGGCGGGATGCGCCCGAACGCGATCTTGTCGTCCATGTGGTGGCAGCAGCCGTGCATGGAACCGAAGTAGATCGCGGGGAGTCCCCATCGGCTGTTGATGATGTCCATCGCGCCGGAGAGCAGCTCGCGCTCGTGGTCATGCTCGAACAGGGAGCGGGGCGTCTGGGACACGAGGACCAGGCCCGAGACGGTTGCGCCGACGTTGAGCGGTGGGGACGGGGAGGGCGCTCGGCGGTCCCAGAGCTCGTGCAGGCTCCCGAGCAGGGCGGTCGTGTCGTTGACGTGCGGGAGATCGACGCCCGAGGTGAAGGCGTTTCCCCGGGTGTAGCGGACAGAGATGTGAAGCTCGCCCGCGAGATAACCCTCGGAACGCAGGCGGATCCCGAGGCGGCTGACGAGGCGCGTGAGCATGAGGCGGGCGCCCGCATCGGTGCGGAACCGGGGCTCGAGCATGTTGGCGTGGCTCATCGAGCGTTTGCGGGTGGGCGCCTCGGGCTCGTCGATGCCGTGGAACCCGGCCCACCAGTCAGCGCCCGCGACCGAGCCCCAGGCCCGGACGGACTCGTCTCGGGTGAGCGCCCAAAGGTCGCAGATGGTGCGCACGCCGTGCGTTTCGAGGCGTTTGACCATCCCCGAGGCGATGCCGGTGAGCTCGGAGAGGCGCAGGTGCTCGAGGCGGTCGGGCAGGTCGTGAAGCATGAGCGCAGTGAGGCCGTCGGGCTTCTGGAGCTCGCAGGCGATCTTGGCGAGCAGGCGAGTGGGGGCGATGCCGACCGAGCAGGGGAGCCAGGGGCTGAAATCCTCGCGGATCTGGCGCTTGATGCGCTGGGCCAGGTCTGTCGCGCGATCGAGCTCTCGGTCCGGGCCCGTGAGACGGATGGCCCACTCGTCGATGGAGTAGGCCCGGTGGATTGGGAGCCAGCGGTCGATGGAACGCATGACCGCGTGGTGGGTCTCAACGTAGACCGGGGGGCGGGCCTCGACCAGGGCGATCTCGGGGCACAGGCGTCGGGCCTCGGGGACGGACGTGCCCGTGCGGACGCCGCGGGCCTTGGCCTCCACGCTGGCCGCGATGACGCAGGTGCTCTCCGTCTTGAGTGGGATGACGCCGACGGGGCGCCCGCGCAGCTCCTTGCGGAGGTGCTGCTCGGCGGAGGCGAAGAAGCTGTTCATGTCCAGAAACAGCCAGTTCGGGCGGGAATCGAGTGGTTCGGGCATGCCAAACAATACCCTATCAATTGTGATGACGGCAAGCCCTTTGTTTCGATTCGGCGCCGCGTGAGCGCGCACGCTGGGTCGGGGCGGATGAGGCGTGGGTCTGGATGGGGCAGGGTCGCGGCTACGCGGGTCGGGGGGCGCGGATCCGCTGGAGCAGCTCGGCGTGGAGGCGCCCGTTGCTCGCGGCGACCGAGCGGCGCTGGGGCGAGCAGACGCCCTCCCAGTCGGTCCAGACGCCGCCCGCCTCCTGGATGACGGGGATGGCCGCGGCAGCGTCCCAGGGGTGCAGCACCGGGGGCTCGACGACGGCGTCGATTCGTCCGGTCGCGAGCAGGGCGAGCGCGTAGCAGTCGCTCCACCCCCGGGTCGAGGCGCACGCGTCGCGGACGGCGCACCACACATCGCGGGTCTGGGTCATGCGGAAGTAGTCGTCGGAGGTCGTGCAGACCATCGCGTCGGACAGCCTTGCGGTCTCGGAGACGCGGGCGGGGACGGGCGGGGTGGCGCCCGAGCGTGACCACGCGCCCTCGCCCTTGGCGGCGTACACGCTTTGTCCGAGCGCGGGGAAGTGGATGACGCCGACGGTGGGCTCGCCACACTCGAGCACACTGGCGAGGACGCCGAACAGGGGGACGCCGTGGACGAAGGAGGCGGTGCCGTCGATCGGGTCGATCACCCACTGGCGGGGGGCGCTCGGATCAAGCGACTCGTTG
>JAJDDH010000394.1 GCA_029260415.1 Phycisphaerales bacterium
GACGGCGACGACGACACGCCCGAGGTCCTGCTCAGCTACGCCAGCGAGGCCTCGGCGGACCTGAGCCGCTGGACGTTCCTGACCGGCGATCCCGCGAAGGTCACCGAGATCGTGCAGGGCGGGCTCAAGTTCGAGGTCAGCCCCATCGAGGACTCGCCCATCTTCGACGAGAACGGGCAGCCCCGCATCGGCCCCAGCGGCACACCCCTGGTCAACATTGTCCACCCGACGCGCCTGCTGCTCGTCGGTCCGGACCGGCGCCTGCTGGGCGTGTACTCGTACAACAACCCGGCGCAGATCGACGAGCTGATCGCCCGGGCCAAGGCCGCGGCGGGCTAGGCGCCGCCCTCGATCGCCGCGCGGACGCGCTCGATCGTTTCGTCGTCATAGAGAGCATTCTTGCCGAACCCGGGCTGCGCGCCCGCCCGCTCGCCCCGCTCCTGCGCGTCGCTCAGGTTACTCACCAGGACCATCGGGGGTTTGCGTCCGTCACGCCCCGCGATCGACTCGATGAGCCCGATGCCCGAGTCGGACGCGAAGGCGCCGTCGAGCACGCGGTTGACGACGAGCAGCGCCGCGCTGTCCAGCACCGCCTCAAGCTCGCCCGCGGCGTTGACCATCTCGATCGCGTGCCCGGGCGCCGCCCGTCCGAGCATGGACTTGAGCATCCACGCGTCGGGGCCGCAGTGCCCGACGAGGACGACGGGGGCAATGTCAGTCTGATTCTCGCTCACGTCTGATCTCCAGTCGAACCTCGTTTGCCAGCACCCGCAGCGTAGCGCCGCCCAGATCGAAACTCCGCGGGTCCGTCGTTTCATCCCGGATCGCGGAAGTTGTGTCGCGGAGCGTCTCGGGCGACATGACCCGCGTGCCCAGCGCCAGCAGCAGCGTCTCGCCCAGGACGAGCCCGGTCTCGGCGCGGAGGCGCTGGCGCGTCCAGACGCGATCGTCCCGGGTATGGCTCGCCAACGCCAGAATGTCCGCCGCCCGCTCCCCCACGACCCGCTGCGCATCACGGAGCAGCCGTGCGCTGACCGAGGCCCGGCGGGCGCCCTCTGGCGCAATGCGGCGCAGCTCGGGCGACACGCGCGCCCGCAGCGCCGCCCGCTGGCGGGACTCGTCCGCGTTGGTCGCGTCCTCTTGCCAGACCCACCCCGCGTGCTCGCACACGCTCACCAGCTCGTCCCGCGTGACGTCCAGGCACGGGCGGAGGACCGTGAGGCCATCGCCGAATTCGAGACGGGGGGAGACGGCGCCCAGCCCCCTCGGCCCGCTGCCGCGGAGCAGGCGCATGAGCAACGTCTCGAGCACGTCGTCGGCATGGTGCGCCGTGACGATCCAGCGGGCGCCGCAGCCTGCGCCAAGCTCCTTGAGCGCGCCGTACCGCGCCTCACGCGCGTTGGCCTCGAGGTTGCCCGCCATCGCGGCGACGCGGATTTCGCGTTCAACGACGGGCACGCACAGGCGATGTCCCAACTCGCGGACCGCGTCCCGGTCCGCCTCGCCCTGCTCCCGCGGGCGCAGGTCGTGGACGACATGCCCCAGCGTGGTCGGCGTCGGTGTCGAGGCCAGCGCGATCGCCAGGGCGCACGAATCGGCGCCCCCCGAGCAGGCGATCAGCGTCGGTCGATCCGCGTCCCGCACCCGCCGCCCGCCCGAGAGCAGCCTCCAGGAGCGCCGGATCCGTTTCTGGATCGCCTCCGCGTCGTCTGGCTGGGGGGCGGGGCTCACGCGGGGATGGTAGAGTGGTTGGTGCACGGACCCGCGGAGGCGAAGCGACGATGATCCAGGACGGACCAGGCGAGCCCATCTTTGTGCTCGAGCCCACCCAGACCCAGGATGCCCAGGGCGCGACCGGGGCTCAGGCGACGCCCGAGCCCTCGGCGATGACCACGTTCCTGCCCGGGGCCCTGCTCGCCTTCGGCGTGCTCATCCTCGTGATGATCATGATCCGGATGCTCAAGCGGAACCTGTCACGGAATGCCACGGCCAAGGAGGGGACGCCTCGCGAGCGACTCGACCAGCTCCGGGCCCAGGCCAGCGCCATCTCGCCCGTGGATACGTACGAGGCGGAGGCCGAGGAGCTGACGCGCCGCCTCTCGGCGATCATGGACAACAAGGCCGCGCGTCTGGAGCTGCTCATCGAGGAGGCAGACGACCGCCTGGCCCGACTGGACCGTGCGAGCCTGGGCGCCAGCGTGCAGACGCGCCCGATGGAGCACGACGCGGGCGCGTTCCGCACCTCCGCGCCCGAGCCCGCCCGGACCGCGCCGCCGCCCGAGCGTCATGTTGATCCCACGCAGCGCCAGATCTACGAGCTGGCCGACTCCGGGCTGGGACCGGTCGAGATCGCCCAGCGCCTGGACCAGCCGATCGGACAGGTGGAGCTGATCCTGAACCTCCGCCGGCGCGGCGCCTGACGCGAACGACTACCGCGACACCGCGTCCAGGCAGAGAATCTCGAACAACACGTGCGACGCGAGCAGGGCGGTGATCCCCGCGGGGTCGCGGTCGGGCAGCACCTCGACCACGTCCGCGCCGACGATGTTGGCGCCCTTGAGCAGGCGCAGGGCGTCGAGGATCTGGGCAGAGCTGAACCCGCCCACGCTGGGTGTGCCCGTGCCCGGGGCGAAAGCGGGATCGACCACGTCGACGTCGAAGCTGACGTACGCCGGGTGGTCACCCTGGCGATCGACGAAGTTGGACAGGGTCTCGTCGCCCGCGTGATTGACGTAGTCGTCGTAGGTGATGATGGTGACGCCGTGCTTCTGGGCGTAGTCCAGGTCGCTCTTGGTGTTGAGCGGGCCCTTGATGCCGACCGAAACCATGTGGTTGGGATTGATCAGCCCGTCCTCGATCGCCCGGATGAACGGCGACGCGTGCCCGTACTGCTCCCCCCAGACCGAGTCGACCGTGTCCAGGTGCGAATCGAAGTGCAGCAGCGCCAGCCCGCCCTCGGGGCGACCCTGACGCTCGTAGGTCGCGCGGATGTTGGCCAGGGCGATCGAGTGGTCTCCCCCCACCGCCATCAGCTTCGTGTGCTTCGCGTCGCCCAGCGTGAGGGCGAACGCGCAGACCGCGTCGCTGGTCCCCTTGCACGAGTAGGGCTGCACCGGCGCGTCGCCCGCGTCGCACAGCGACAGCGTCTCGCACACGTCCACGTCGTGGGCCATCGAATACCGCTTGACGTACTGCGAGGCGTCGCGGATGGCGCGGGGCCCGAACCGGGCGCCCGGGCGGTAGGTGACGCCCCCGTCAAACGGGACGCCGTAGATCGCCCAGTCCACGGGCAGCGACCCGCTGGGGACCATCTCCAGCAGCGGGTAGCGGCAGAACGTGGGCACGCCGGCGAAGCGTGGGAACTGGCGGGTGTCAGCGAGGATCGTCTTGGGCATACCGCGAGTCTAGCCGCGCCCGTCCCGCTGGCGTTCAGACCAGCCAGTCCCGATCCAGCGACATGCCCGGCGCCAGCGTGCTCGCGTCGCCCGTCTCGATCATCCCCGCGATCGGGATCGCGGTGTAATCGAGCGCGAAGGCGCCCGCGGGGCGGTGGTTGCCCGACCAGCCCAGCCCCCCGAACGGGAGCTTGCTGGACGCGCCCGCCGTGCCGCAGTTGACGTTCACACACCCGGCCCGGGCCTCGCCCAGGAAGCGGCAGGTCTCGCTCGGTTCCTGCGAGAAGATCGAGGCCGCCAGCCCGTAGCGCGTCGCGTTGGCCTGGCCGATCGCGTCGTCCAGGTCCTTGACGACCGAGACGCGAAGCAACGGCCCAAAGAGCTCCTCGTCGCACCCGCAGTCGTCGGTGTCCAGATCGAACCGGCGCACGCGCACGACCGAGGGCGAGACGTACCACCCCGAGGCGTCGCCCCCGACGGGGTCTTCGACCTTGCGGGCGCCCAGCAGCACCTCGCCGCCGGTGGTAGCCAGCTTCTTCTCGAACGCGAAGACCGCGTCGCGGGCGGGCTCGTTGATGATCGGGCCCATGAAGACGGGCTCGGCGCTCATCGGGTCACCGATCGCGATCGCCTGTGCGGCGCGCACGATCGCGGGGATGAGCGTGTCCGCGACCGACTCGTGGATGATCGCCCGGCGCGTCGAGGTGCAGCGCTGCCCGGTGGTGTTGAACGCGCAGCGCACGATCTCGACCGCCGCCTGGTGAAGATCGGCGCTGGGCATGACGACGGCCGGGTTGTTCCCGCCCATCTCCAGGGCGATGATCTTGCCCGGCTGGTCGAGGTTGGCCTCGAGGATCTTGCGTCCCACGGGCCAGGAGCCCGTGAAGAGCACGCCGTCCGCCTTTGGGCTCGACGCGAGCGTGGACGCGACGTCGGCTCCGCCCTGAACAAGGTTCAACACACCCGCGGGCGCATCCGATTCTTCCAGAGCCTGCTGGAACAGCTCGGCGAGGCGCTGGCCGACCGCGGGGGTCTTGTCGCTGGGCTTGAAGACAACAGTGTTGCCCGTGAGCAGGGCGGGGACGATGTGCCCGTTGGGCAGGTGGGCGGGGAAGTTGAACGGGCCGATGACGCTCATGACGCCGTGCGGGCGGAACCAGCACCTGCCCGACTTGGTGTCGTTGAGCGGGACGTCGTACGCGCTGACGCGCGAGCGCCCGGTGTTGGGGCCTTCTTCGAGCGTGATGTCCACCTTGGCCGCGAGCAGCGCCGCCTCGCCCTTGCACTCCCACATCGCCTTGCCCGTTTCGAGGGCGATGAGGGTCGCGATCTCGTCCACGTGCTGCTTGGCGAGTTCCTGGTAGCGGCGCAGGACGCCCACGCGCTGCTCGATGGTCCACGACGACCACGCGGGCAGGGCGGCGCGGGCGCTGTCCAGGGCCAGATCCGCGTGCGCGTGCACGGCGGCGGCGCTCCACACGATCTGTGAGGGCCTGGCGGGGTTGGTCGAGCGGATGGTCTCGCCCGGGATCGGGATCCACTGGCCCGCGATCAGGTCGGAGGGTGGGCGGCTCAGGCTGGTCGATGGTGTCACGCTCGAACTCCGTCAATCGGTCTCGGTCAGTTGGTCTTGTCTTTCTCGTCCCTGAGCGACTCGATGATCTCGTCGAGACGATCCTGCACGATGGTCGCGAGGTCGCCGATCGAGAGCGCCGCGAGACGCTTGCTCCCAAGCCCGGACTCGCGCCTTCGGATCTCCTCGGGCATGTTGATCGTCGGGATCTCGGGCACGGGGCGGCGGTCCGGGACGAAACGCAGCGGGCTGGCCATCACCTGATCGCCCGGTCGAACACCCAGGGCCCGCACGGCCTCCGCCGGCAGTTCGATCCCCCCGCTGCCCGCGAGCGAGGCGTTGACCCGCACGGCCGCGAACCCGAACCGCTCGGTCTCGGCGCTCACCAGCAGGTCCGTGGTCTGCGTCTCTCGGTGCGAATCCACGACCTCGCGGGTCTCGCAGCGAAGGGCGGAGATCTCGCTCAGTCGCGTCTCCAGGTGTGGCCCGCCGTCGAACGGGTCCACGCGGTGGGTGTCGGCAAACCCGACGTCGCGCAGCATCTCCGCCGCGGGGCGGGTGCTCGTGTTGACAAGCCCCATCGAGTTGAGCACGACATCGTCGAGCAGCGAGAGGTTCACGAGCTTGGGCAGCAGGGCGTACATGAACTCGCGCTTGTCTTTGTGCGTGCTCAGTCGGTCCGCGTCGTCGTAGGTCATGTTGATGAACTTGCGGATAACGTGACGCCAGAAGGGTGTGCCGTCGTTGTAGCGATCGATCGGCGCCATCATCTCCGCGAGCAGTCGGTCGGAGAACCACTCCGGGTGGGCCTTGAGATAGTGGAAGCGCGCAAAGCTCAGCAGCTTGCCCAGGCCCCGCCCGCGCAGCTCGTGACGCATCACGTTGCCGCCCAGCTCTGTCGGGCTGGCTGTGTCCTGGAACAGGACGCAGTACACGTGCTCCATGCGCCCCGAGACGATCATCCGGTCGTCCTCGTCGGCGGGGTCCTTCGGGCCGTGGATGGTCTTGGACAGCAGCGTGCTCTCGCGGACGAGCTTGAGGAGCTGGTAGGAGAGGTTCGGGTGGTCGCGGGCGATCATGCCCCCGCGGATGGCCGAGGTTCCCCAGCAGAGGCTCTGGTCGCCCTCGAGCACGAGCATGTAGTTGTCGTGCGTGCGGTCGTGGTCGGGCGGGGGAGCCTCCCCGGTCGCGACGCGCGTGAACGAGCGGTCCGAGACGCGCAGCAGCTCCTCGATCGCGTCGCGGAACGGGGGCAGGTTGATGAAGTTGCCCGTGTGCGCCAGCGCGAGCAGCGCCTCGGTGTCGGTCGCGTTGGCCTGGCGGACTCGGAACATGCGCCTCTCCCTG
>JAJDDH010000395.1 GCA_029260415.1 Phycisphaerales bacterium
CGTCGACGCCCTGGAACGCGTCCTCGTCGAGCAGACCAACTACGAGGTCCAGACCGCCACCACCGGCTTCCAGGCCGGGCTCGAGTGCGAACGCTTCCGCCCGCACGTCGTGCTCATGGATGTCCACCTCACCGACACCGACGCCAGCAACATCACCAACATGATCCGCTCCTCGAGCACCATGCAGATGACCCGCATCATCGCCATGAGCGGCAAGCTCACCGACGGCCAGGCCCAGGGCCTCCGCCAGTCCGGCTACGACAGCTTCCTCAAGAAGCCCTTCCAGGTCCGCCAGGTCGTTGACTCCATCGAGAACGTCACCTCGCTGGCCGCCTGATCTCCCGCGGAAGACAACCCACCGACTCCTTCGCACAGGACCCGCCCCATCTTCGGCGGGTCCTTGCACAGGATGACCCAAACAAACAACCCGCCCCCGGCTTCGCGCCAGGGGCGGGTTTCTGTTTCGTGACCCTGCGATCGGTCTACTTCTTCTTTGCGCCCATGTACGCCGCGAGGATGTCCTGCGCCGCGCCAAGGTCCCGCTTGTGGATCATCTCGGTCACCGTGTGGATGTACCGCGTCCCCACCGTCACCCCCACCGCCTTGGCCCCCGCCGCCGCCTGCTGCGCCGCGGCCCCGTCCTGACCGCCCGCGCCCAGGATCGACCGCTGATACGGGATCCGCTTCTTCTTCGCCAGCGCCTCGACCTCACGCACCAGCTCCGCGTCAGAGATGAACGACCCGTCCTTAATGTGCAGCGCAAAGCCCTCGCCCTGCGTCGTCACCCGCTCGCAGTCGGGCACCCCGGGCGTGTCGCACGCCAGCGTCACGTCGATCCCGAAGCCGATGTCCGGGCGAACCGCGTACGACGCCGTCTTCGCGCCCCGCAGCCCGACCTCTTCCTGCGTCGTGAACGCGACAACGATCTCGCACGCGTTGCCCGTCCCGCTCTTCTCGAGCTTCCGCACCGCCTCGATCCCCAGCCAGCACGCCACACGGTTGTCCAGCGCCTTGCTGACCACCTTGTCGCCCATCTCCACCAGCGGCTCGTCCATCACCACGTAGTCACCGATCTGCACCCGCTTCTTCACGTCATTCGCGTCCAGCCCGATGTCAACGAAGAACTCCTTGACCTCGGGCACCTTCTTCCGGTCGTCCGGGCTGGCGATGTGCACCGGGCGCCCGCCCGGGTTCATCACGCCCTTGAAATCACCCGAGTCCGTGCACAACAGCACCCGACGGCTGAACAGGTTCCGCGTATCGAACCCCCCCGCCGCGTTCACCCACAGGAACCCCTTGTCGTCGATCGACGACACGTAGAACCCGATCTCGTCCATGTGGCACAGCAGCATGATCTTCGACGCGCCCTCGACGGGCTTGGGCTTGCTCGCCCGCCCGGTCTTCTTGGCGCTCCTGGCCGGACGCGGGTACCGACGGCAGATCAGGCTCCCCATCGCGTCCGTCTCGATCGCGTCGAACAACCCCTCAACCTCGGACTCAATCAGCGCTCGCACACGCTCTTCACGCCCGGGCACGCCGGGGGTCTCGCACAGCCGCTTCAGCAAATCGATGTTCATCAGCACTCCTTCTGGTCGGATCGGAGGATAGCCCGCCCCCCGTGGAGTCGGTTCCGGGCGTACCGTTGCCCAGGAGCCCCGATGACCCCCACCTCCCCGCTGCTCAGCGACCACCAGTCCCGCGAAGCCCTCCTCTCGGTCTACGGCGACGCAAACTCGGGCGCCCCCATCGTCCAGACCTTCGGCCAGCTCGACATCGAGTACGCCGCCCTCCGCAAGCACTGCGTGCTCTTCGACGCAGCCCACCGCGCCACCCTCGAAATCACCGGCGAAGACCGCCTCACTTTCCTCGACGCGATGATCACCCAACGCGTCCGTGATCTCACCCCAGGCGAGGTCCGCGACTCCTTCTGGCTCAACCGCAAAGGCCGCATCATCGCCGACCTCCGCCTCATGCAGCTTGAGGACCGCCTGCTGATCGATCTCGACACCCTCGCCGCAGGCGCCACCGCAGAAACACTCGCGGAGTTCCTCTTCGCCGAGGACGTCACGATCGCAAACCGGTCCGATCAGCTCAGCCGCCTCTGGCTCGCCGGCCCAACCGCTCCGCTCCTGCTCACCGAATCGACCGGCGCCCAAGTCGCCGCGGACCTGCCCACCAACCGCGCCCTCGAGACCCGCATCGACACCGCCCCCGTCGTCATTTCCCGCTCGTCCCTGGGCGACACCCCGCTCTTCGAACTCACAACCGAATCCGCCAGGCTCCCCGCCCTCTACCAGCGCCTGCTCCAGCTCGGCGCTCTTCCGCACACCGAGCCGGGCGACGCCCCCGCCGACACCCCCGCCTCGCGCATCCGCCTCCGCCCCACAGGCTGGCACGCGATCAACATCGCGCGCATCGAGTCGGGCCTCCCAATGTTCAACCTCGACTTCGGCGCCAACACCCTCCCCGCCGAGACCGCCCTGCTCGATTCCCGCGTCGATTTCCGAAAGGGCTGCTACCTGGGCCAGGAGGTTGTCGCGCGCATGCACGCCCTGGGCCACCCCAAGCAGACGCTCGTCGCCCTCCGCATCCACGGCGCCGACGAATCACAGCAGGCCGAGACCGGCGCGGAACTCTTCAAGCCCGACGCCCCCGACAAACCCGTCGGCGCCATCACCAGTTCCACAATCTCCCCCATGCTCGGCGGCGCCCACATCGCCCTCGCCATGGTCCGCTGGGGCGCCCACGAGCCCGGAACCACCCTCGCCGTAGTTATCGGCGACCGCTCCCAAACCGCCCTCGTGCAGCCACAATCCCAGTTCTGGCCCCCCGCAAGCGACGCCTAACGCGATCGCCCTCGTGCGCAGCGCCCAATCCCGATACTCTAAATATCTGAATCACAAACACTTGAACCCACTCGGAGACGCATCATGAAACGCACCGGACTCCTGCTCACCATGCTCGGCGCCTGCTTCCTCGCCACCGGCTGCTCCGATGAAGGCCCCGCCGAAGAGGCAGGCGAGAAGATCGACCAGGCCATGGAAGACACAGGCGAAGCCGTCGACGATGCCGCCGACGACCTGGGCGACGCCGTCGATGACGCGGCCGACAATCTCGAAGACGCCGCCGACGACCTCGTCGACGACTGATCCGAGCGCCCCCGACCGCACGCCGATCTACACCAGCCGCCGGTACGTCAGCTCCACGTCATCGCCAACGCGCTTCACGCGCCGCAGCGCCATCCGTCTGCCCCCCGCCAGCGTGGGCGCCACCCGCCCGCTCGCCGAGGCCATCGCCTCGTCATCCCCCAGCATCATCGGGGCGATATACACCACCGCCTCGTCCACCAGGCCCAGATCGAACAGCGACCCGATCATCGCCGGGCCCGCCTCGACCAGCACGTTCGTCACCCCATGACGCGACGCCAGCGCCGCCAGCAGCATCCCCAGGCGCAGGCGCCCGCGCTCCTCGGGCACGCCCAGCAGCTCGACCCCCGCCGCCTCCAGCGCGTCGCGCCGCGCCGCGCAGATGTCCGCCGTGACAAGCTCCTTGCTGCACGCGATCAGCGTCGGGTAGTCCCCCGCGCTGCGCACCAGCTTGGATTCCAGGGGCGTTTCCAGATCCGTGTCGATCACCACCCGCCTGGCGACCCGGCGCACCTGCGCCCCCCGCGCGTTGAGCATCGGGTCGTCCGCCATCACCGTCCCCGACCCCGTCAGAATCGCGTCCACCCGCCCACGCAAGCGGTGCACCCGCGCGCGGGACCGCGCCGAGCTGATCCACTGGCTCTCGCCCGTCCGCGTCGCGATCCGCCCGTCGATCGTCTGCGCCCACTTGACAATCACCCACGGGCGCCCGCTCTTCACGCCCATCACAAACGGATCACTCAGGCGCGTCGCGTTCTCGCTCTCACCGCTCAGCCCCGTCGGTATCCCGGCCTTCTCGAGCACCGCGTGCCCACCCCCGGAAACCTCGTGCGGGTCGGGCCGCGCGTACACCACCCGCGCGATCCCCGCCTCGATCACCGCCTCCGTGCAGGGCGGCTGCTTGCCCGTATGGCAGCACGGCTCCAGCGTGCAGTACAGCGTCGCCCCGCGCGGGTCGTTCCCCTGCGCTCTGCAGTTGGCGATCGCCTCCCGCTCCGCGTGCAGTCCCCCATACACACGATGATGTCCGATCCCGATCACCCGCCCGGCGCGCACCAGCACCGCCCCCACCATCGGGTTGGGCTCGACGTGCCCCGCGCCGCGGCTCGCCGCCCGCGCCGCCAGCTCCAGCATCTTCCGTGCCTCGCTCACCAACGAGCCTACGCCCTGCGCACCATCCGCGCCCGCTCGTCCCGCGTGACCACCCCCTCCGCGTCCTTCAGCCACCGGCGCGCGTCGGTCACGTACCCCGCCGTGGGCTTGAGCTCGGGCAGGCGCCCAGCCCAGTACCGGTTGAACCGCGCCATCGCCAGCTCCCGGACGTACTTGGCCGTCATCGACGCCAGCGCGACAGGCAGGTGCGCGTCCTCCGCCTCGGGCAGGAACATGACCCCCGCGTCCGCGTCCCGCGCCGCGTACCGGCTCGCCCGGGGCGACTGCTCCAGCGTCTCGAAACCATCCCCCAGCACCCCGCGCACCATGTCCGTGTAGTCCGTCCGCCCGCTCTGGCGGTCGCACACCAAGCGAACGCCCGCACCCTCGCCGCCGAACTTCTCCATCGCGCTGCGCATCAGCGCCGTGACCGCCTCTCCCGCGACCGCCGCCTTGGACCGCCTGGCCTCGAGCAGGTCGTTGAATCGGTTCTCACAGATCGTCAGGCACCTGACGCCCAGCAGCTCCACGCCCCCCTCGTTCATCGCGCTCCGGACGACGTTCGTCGAGATCCGGATCTGGTCCGCCCCCGTGCTCACGGGCAGCTCTGGCGCCGCGTGCGCGTACCACGGCGCGGCCTCGAACCGCGCCCCCACCCGCTCGCACAAGCCCTGCTCGTCCCACGCCTCCTGCCCCGCCGCGCCCAAAAACGACAAGACCCCGCGCTCCAGGTGCGTCAGCGGGTGCTTCGTCTTGAGCTGGTTCGAGAGCTTGAGCTTCTTCGAATCCGCGACCGGCACCCGCCCCCGCGCGTCCCTCACCGCCCGGCACACGCCCCGGTCCATCAACGCCCACAGGTCCGGAGCCGCATCCCCCGCGCTCCACCCCGACACCCGGAACACCGACGCCCCAACGCACAACGGCCCGAGCATCGGCCCGTACCCCGCCTCATCAATCCCCACATAAATCAGCGCCATCCCGCCCCGACGCTACCGGGGCGCCCCCAACCCACGCCCAGCCGACAGCTCATCCACCGCCCGCCGCGTCATAAAACTCGACCAGATCACCCCGCAGGGCCTCCAGCGACGGCGCGTGGATGTACATCATGTGCCCCGCCTCGTACTCGTGGATCTCGATGTTCCCCCGCAGCTCCTCCGCCAGCGACAGGTGGCTCATCGTGTACTCCGTCCCGAAGTACGGCGTCGCCAGGTCGTAATACCCCGACGCCACGAACACCTTCATGTGCTCCTGCTTATGCATCACACTCCGCATCCGCTCGGCCACGTCCAGGTACCGGTTGCTCGCCGCCCCCCCGTACGTCCAGGGCCACACGTTGGTCAGGATCTCGTAGGGCAGATCCGACTCAAACCCCAGTTCCTCGCGCACGTACGCGTTCAGGCTCGACGTGTAGTTGCTCTGGATCGCCGCGTACGACGGGTCGTAGTCATACCGCTCCCCCGCGTCGTCCCGGTCGCGCCCGACAAACCGCGAGTCCAGCCGCCCCACCGTCCGCCCCCGCTCGCGCAGCAGCTCCTTGGTGAACCGGAAGATCTCGATCCGCAGGCTGGTCCGCTCGATGTAGTCCGCATCAAGCCCGGTGTAGCTCGCCAGCCGCTCCGCGATCGCCCGCGCCCGTGCCGGGTCGATCTTGTCACCCTCCATCAGCGCCTCCGCGTACTCCCCCGCCGCGAACGCCTCGACCTCGTCGAGAAAGTCCCTGATCGGTCGCCGCAGCTGCTCCTCCCCCAGCGCCCCGTGGTAGTGCGCCGTCGCCGCGTACGTCGGAAGGAAACACACGTACGGCAGATCGTTCCCCGTGTCGAACCGCGCCGTCTGGAACTGCAGAATCGAGCTGATCAGCACCACCCCGTTGAGCCCGATCCCGTGCGCATCGTGCAGCTCCCGCACCAGCCCCGCCGCCCTGGTGGTCCCGTAGCTCTCCCCCGCGATGAACTTCGGGCTCCGCCACCGCTGCTCCCGCGTGATGTACCGCCGGATGAACTCCGCCACCGACGCGATGTCCGCCTCCACCCCGTGAAAGTCCTTCGCGCTCGTCTCCCCCGCCGCCCGCGAATACCCCGTGCTCACCGGGTCGATGAACACGAAGTCCGACCGGTCCAGCATCGAGTGCAGGTTGTCCACCACCCCATACGGCGGCGCCCCCGGGTTCCCAACCGCGTCCGCGTACGCCGCCCGTTTCGGGCCGAACACCCCGAGGTGCAGCCACACGCTGCTCGACCCGGGCCCACCGTTGAAGCTGAACGTGATCGCCCGCTCCCCCGCGTCCGGACGCCCGAACAGCTCCAGCGGGTCCTTCCCAGCCTCCACCATCGCCTGCGCCAGCGCCGTCCCCCGCTCACCAGGCCCGGAGTACGAGGTCTTGATCCGCTCGTACGCCTCCTCGCCCACCACCTCGCGGGCCAGGTCCTCGTTCACCGCCGCCAGATCAACCTTCTGGTACGCGATATAGAAAACCCGCGCCTCCTCCTCGTCCTCGTCGTTGACCAGCACCATCGTGTCCGCGACCGCCAGGTAGTCGATCGACCCGTCCATCAGCTGGACCCGGTGGGCCGTCACCGCGGGCGCCTCGGGGTACCGCTGGAACCCCTCACTCGCCGTCGGCTCCTCGTCGTCACCCGCGAAACAGACGCCGCCCATGGGCGCCCCAAGAATGACCAGACTCACCAGCGCCAGACAGATTCGGTGTGTGCTCATGCCGCGAGCATACGGGCTGGGTCACGCCCCGCAAAAACACAACCGGGCCCCCGAAGGAGGCCCGGCGTCGTGCAATGCGGATGAGAGGGCTCGAACCTCCACGGGGTTTTACCCCCACTAGGACCTGAACCTAGCGCGTCTGCCAATTCCGCCACATCCGCGGCAGCCCGCCAAGCGTAGACCCGCCCCCCGCAACCGGCAACACACCCGCGCCCCCTCCCCGCCCCCGTGTACAAAAAAGATGGCCCCGGGTTCTCGATCCCCGGGGCCACCCTCTGGAGTCAACATCTCGTGTCAGGCTCTCGGGCCGATCACTCGCCCCCGCCCGCCGGGCGGAACCCCGCCTTCTCGTCGGCCACCTTCTTGCTCGCCAGCCGCTTGGCCAGCACCTTCGCCCGCACCTCCGCGAACAGATCCGGGTTCTCTCGCAGGAAGTCCTTGGCCCGCTCGCGACCCTGCCCCAGACGCAGCTCCCCGTACGAGTACCACGCCCCGGACTTCTCGCACACCTTGTCGTCCACCGCCATGTCGATCAGATCGCCCGTCGCGCTGATCCCCTCGTTGAACATGATGTCGAACTCCGCCTGACGGAACGGGGGCGCCACCTTGTTCTTCACCACCTTCACCCGCACGTGGTTGCCCACGGGCGTGTCCCCGTCCTTGAGCGTCCCCGTCCTGCGAATATCCAGGCGCACCGACGAGTAGAACTTGAGCGCCCGCCCGCCGGGCGTCGTCTCGGGCGAGCCGAACATCACGCCGATCTTCTCGCGGATCTGGTTGATGAAGATCACCGTGCAGCTGCTCCGCGCGATCACGCCCGTGAGCTTCCGCATCGCCTGCGACATCAGCCGCGCCTGCAGCCCCACGTGCGTGTCGCCCATCTCCCCCTCGATCTCGGCCCGCGGGATGAGCGCCGCCACCGAGTCCACCACCACCACGTCCACCGCGTTGGACCGCACCAGCAGCTCGCAGATCTCCAGCGCCTGCTCGCCCGTGTCGGGCTGGCTCACCAGCAGATCATCGATGTTCACCCCGATCCGGCGCGCCCACGTCGGGTCCAGCGCGTGCTCCGCGTCGATAAACGCCGCCACGCCCCCGCCCTTCTGCGCCTGCGCGATCACCGTCAACGCCAGCGTCGTCTTGCCCGACGACTCGGGCCCGAACACCTCGACGATCCGACCCCGCGGGATGCCCTTGCCCCCCAGCGCCAGGTCCAGGCTCAACGCCCCCGTCGAGATCCCCGGCACGTTGATGTACGCGTCCTCGTCCAGACGCATGATCGAGCCCTTGCCGAACGCCTTGTCGATCTGCGACAGGGCGCGGTCCAGGGCCTGCGTTTTCTGCGGGTCGGGCTTGGGGGCTGCGGGCGCCGGTGGCGCCTTCACCTCGACGGGCGTCTCCGAACTCGGAGCGCTCTTCGTCGGGGCCTTCGTCCTGGCGGGGGTCTTGCTCGGGGCCTCGGTCGCCGTCGAACCACTCTCCGCCGAACCGTTGGAATCTGCGCGTGCCATACCTACACCGTCCTTTCGCTACCGTGCGGGCCTCAGGCGCTGTTGGGGCGGCGGGCAAAGCCCGGAACCCCTCAGCCGTGCGGGCGCACGGGGCTCGGCGTCAATCCGTCCGATGGTCCAACACGGCCACCGATCCGTTCCAGGGGCGACGCCGCTCGCGGGCCTGGTTCCCGGACGGTATCAGACCCCAAACGTCCCGTCAACCTGTTCGGGCCTCGATCGCCTCACGAGCCCCAATCAAAGCCGCTTTCAGCCCCCCACAGGCCCGTATCCCGACTTATCCACAGCGGGAACCCCACGCCGTCATCGCCGAACCGTCCCCAGACCGATACACCCACCCATGGACACCATCTGCCCAATCTGCGACGCCGACATCCCCCCAGTGGAGATCAACGTTGCGCAGAACATCGCCTACTGCCGCGCCTGCGACACCGTCCACAAACTCTCCGAGCTCGCCGACGAGGAACGCGTCACGATCACCGCAACCGACGCCCCACCCGAGGGCGCCTGGATCCGCGACGACGGACGCGACATCCGCGTCGGCGCCACCTGCCGCTCACCCTCCACCGCCGCGTACTTCA
>JAJDDH010000396.1 GCA_029260415.1 Phycisphaerales bacterium
GCAGACGATGACCAAGCCCGTCGCGCCGTGGAAGTACATCCTGGGCAAGTGGCTGGGCGTCTCGGGGCTCGTCGCGGTGCTCCTGGCGGTGTCCGCCTCGGGCGTGTTCCTCTCGGCGGAGTACTTCCGCCGCCTGCCCGCGTCGGGCGAGTTCGCCCCCTACCAGACCCGCTCGGGCGACGTCTCCGAGGACCGGATGATCCTGGAGACGCAGGTGCTCGCGGCTCGTTCGTCGGTGAACCCGGGCCTGGACTTCTCGGTGCAGGACCAGCGCTTCGACATCGCGGTCGAGAACCGGATCGAGCAGGAGCGGCTGGCCCGCCAGGAGGCGCCGGGCTGGCGTCCGCCCATGAGCGAGGCCAGCAAGTGGCGCATCGAGGCGTACAACGAGGCGGTGCAGCAGTTCCTTGCCGTAGCGCCGGGCCGGGGCAAGCTCTACACCTTCGAGGGGCTGGGCGCCGCGCGGGACTCGGGGCGCCCGCTGGGGCTGGCCTACCGCGTCGACGCCGAGGGCAACCGCCCGGACCGGTTCTACCAGGTGAGCTTCGTGCTCCCGGGCAACGTGATCGTCACGCGTGAGATCGGCCTGGGCTACACCCACACGCTCGAGATCGCCCCGGAGTTTGTGGACCCGAGCGGACGCCTGTCCATCGAGATCGTCAACGGCGAGCTCATCCCCAGCGGGGGCGGGCTGGCCGCACGGTTCGTCGACGAGGACGGCCTCATCCAGCAGACCATGAGCTTCCCGCCCGGGGGCATCCAGATCTCGTACAACGCGGGCAGCTACCACATGAACTTCCTCCGCGTGATGGGGGTGCTCTGGGTCAAGCTCGCGTTCCTGGCCATCGTCGCGATCTTCGCCGCCACGTTCATGAGCTACCCCGTTGCGTGCCTCGTCGCGGTGGGCGTGTTCTTCATGGCCGAGGGCGCGGGGTTCATCTCCACCTCGCTCACGGTCTACTCCGTCAAAGACCACGACGGCAACGTCAGCCTGATCAAGGTTGGCATCGCCTCGATCTCGCAGGGCGTGAGCTCCATGTTCAGCGTGTACTCGGACCTGCGTCCCACGGGGCGCCTCGTGGACGGGCGCCTGCTGAGCTGGGGCGACGCCGCCCGGGGCGTGAGCGTGCTGGGCATCGCCTCGGCCATCCTCTACCTCGCGGGCGTCTGGATCTTCCGACGGCGTGAGCTGGCAATCTACTCCGGGCACTGATCTCTGGGGCCCCCCCGGGCGGAGCAGCGGGGGCCAAAGGAGCGTGGGCATGCGTCACGAAACACGGGTCAGGCTGGTCGCGGGGCTCGTCATGCTCGTTGCGCTGGCCTCGTCGGCGCTGCTCAACCCGACGATCACCGCGTCCGTCGGGCGCCACGACCTGAGCTTCACCGACACCGCGGAAGAGGGCGACCCGCCCCAGGTCGCCCTGGGCGTCGCGATGGGCGCGTTCCGAGGGTTGTTCGTCAACGTGCTCTGGATCCGCGCCAACACCCTCAAGGAAGAGGGCAAGTTCCACGAGGCGATCGAGCTCTCCCGCGCCATCACCAAGCTCCAGCCCCGCTTCCCCCAGGTCTGGGCCTTCCACGCCTGGAACATGGCGTACAACATCTCCGTCACCACGCAGACGCCCGAGGAGCGCTACCAGTGGGTGATGGCTGGCATCCGCCTGCTGCGTGACGAGGGGCTGGCCGCCAACCCCAAGGACATGCTCATCCACAAGGAGCTGGGCTGGATCTACCTGCACAAGATCGCGGGCTACACCGACGACGCGAACCAGTACTACAAGCGGAAGGTCGCCGAGGAGTGGACCGTGATCATGGGCGAGCCCCCGCGCCCCGAGCCCGACCAGCGGGCGCGCGACGCGGTCATCGAGCTGTTCGCGACGCAGTGGATCCAGCCGATAGTGGACGCCGCGGAATCGATGTCGGGCCTGCGCGAGCGCAACCCCAGGGCCGCGGACCTGGCCCGGGCCTACGAGCGCACCGTCGGTGAACCCGTCGGCTACGAGTTCCTCCGGCGCTACACCTTCCACACCATCCTCCGGCGCGACCGGGGCGGCATCGGTCGCTCCCCCTTCGGACCCCGGGGCGAAGCCTTCAGCGATCTCCTGGACGACCCCCAGTTTGACCAGCAGGCCTGGTCCGATCTGCTGAGCCATGTCCGCAAGCGCGTCCTCGTCGACGAGCGCGGCATGGAGCCCGTCCGGATGCTCCGCCTCACCCGCGACTACGGGCCCGTGGACTGGCGCCTGCCCACCGCGCACTCCTTGTACTGGGGCGCCCGGGGCGTCGAGGTCGGGCGCATGGTCGTGGACGAGTACAACTCCGAGTCCGTGGACTTCGTCAACGGCTACCGCATCCTCATGCAGTCCGTTCAGGAGCTCTGGCGCTACGGGGATCTCTACTTCAACTTCCTCGACTGGGTCGAGACGGGCGCGTGCGTCTACCAGCCCATGCCCAACCCGTACTTCGTCGAGGCGTACGGCGCGGTTCTGGACGAGGCCCACGACGCCGTGGGCATCTTCGGCTCCGAGCGCCGCGCCGTCCGCGCCTTCAGCGCCGGGTACGAGAACTTCATCGCCCAGGCCGTCCTGTTCTTCTACCGGCGCGGCGAGATGGAACGCGCCGAGCACTGGTACAAGGTCGGTCGCGAGTTCCCCAGCCAGAATGCGGGGATGGACTGGCGCGTCGAGCGCTGGGCCGTCACGCTCGACGAGTTCGCCCGCAACGAGGTGTTCGGCGAGGACCGGACCGACTCACCCTACGTGGTGGTCAACCAGATCACCGCCTCGCTCCAGGGCGCCTTCATGCAGGGCCTGCTGGGCAACAACCAGGAGCTGTACGAGGGCCAGGTCGAGTTCGCCAGGCTGGCGCACAAGGTCTATATCTCTATGCAGCTGCGCGATGTGGGCGCCGACTCGGGCGACAACCGCATGCAGTACGTGGACCCGGACTTCCGCGTCGTCGCGGGCACCGTCTTCGCCTCGGTCGTCGCCACGGTCGGGCCCGCCGAGGCCGAGCTGCTCTTCTTCCGCGCCCCCGAGTCGCTCCGCAGGTTCGCGTACGAGCCCATCCGGGCGCGCTACGGCCCGCTGTTCCAGAGCGAGGGCCAGGGCGACACCGCCGTGGACCTGCAGGGACGCACATTCGACGAGGTCTTCCCCGAGCCCGAGGGCATGGACGAGCACCGGGCCATGATCGAGCGCAAGCTCCGCGATCGGACCGCCCGCGAGCGCCAGGGCGTCCGCCAGAAGTAGGCTCACGCCAGCAGCAGGTCCCGCGCCTCGCGGTACCGCGCCAGCGTCCCCCGCACGACGTCCTCGGGCAGCTCGGGCCCCGGATCGGTCTTGTCCCACGCGCCGCTGTCCACCAGCGACTGCAGGTGCTCGCGCACGAACTGCTTGTCGAAGCTCTGCTGGGCCCGCCCGGGCGCGTAGTCGCCCGCGGGCCAGAACCGCGAGCTGTCGGGCGTGAGCGCCTCGTCGATCACGATCGGGTCGTTTTCGATGACGTTCCCATCGTCGTCGATGGGCAGCCCGAACTCGAACTTGGTGTCCGCGATGATGATCCCGCGCTCAAGCGCGTACTCCGCCGCGGCGGTGTAGATCGCCAGCGACCGCTCGCGCAGCGTCTCCATCAGCCCGCGCCCGGCCGCGGCGCACGCGGTCTCGAAGTCGATGTTCTCGTCGTGCCCCTCCTGGGCCTTCGTCGCGGGCGTAAAGATCGGCTCGGGGAGGCGGTCGCACTGCACCAGCCCCGCGGGCAGCGCCACGCCGCAGATCGCCCCCGTCGCCCGGTAGTCCTGCAGCCCGGACCCCTCGATGTACCCACGCACGACGCACTCGACGGGGATGACCCGGCAGCGCCGCCCGATGGTCACGCGACCCTCGAGCGTCTGGCGAGTTGTGGACCCGGGGGTGAACGCGGACTCGGGGATGTCCGCGGCGTCGGTCGAGACCAGGTGCGTGCGGGCCAGGCCCCGGGACTCGATCCATCGGAGCCAGAACGCCGCGATGCCCGTGAGCAGGCGCCCCTTGCCCGGGATGGGGGTGGGCATGACGACGTCGAACGCCGAGAGGCGGTCGGTCGCGACCATCAGCACCCGGTCGGGCCCGTCGGCGACGGGCAGGCGGTACACGTCACGGACCTTGCCCCTGCGGCGCTCGGGCAGGCCGAGCGCGGTCTCGAAAGCCGAGGCGTCCGGATCCGAGCAACCGGGTGATGAACCGTGTGATGGGCTGGCGTGCATGGGCAGAGGGTATTGCGGCTCGGACCGCCCGTGCCGCCCAACCGCTCGTTGGGGACGCCCGGGCGGGCGGATCCGGGGCTCCGATTTGCCTTGGAGCCCGTGGCGCAGAGAATGGAGGACCACGCCGGGCCCGGTCCGGTCGGGTCGTGGGGTGGCCCGGGCACGACGAAGCCCGCGCGTGGAGGTCTGACGCGTCGATGCTGAGCTTTGTTGTCTTCGAGCCCGACGCCGAGTCGATGCCACGCGCCCTTCGCTGTGCGCACCTGGTTGGGCCTGAGAACGTCCCGATCGCGGGCGAGATCGTTTTCGAGGACGGGCTGGTCCGGTGCGTGAAGACGACCCGCGAGGCCGCGGGCCTGGCGATGCAGATCGACCTGGGCGGACCGGCGCAGGGCGGGAGCGCCGAGGGCGCCTCGATCCTGGACGCGAGTCTTTTTGAGACGGTCCGCGCCATCTGCGAGGAGGAGGATCTCCCGACGCTGCGCTCCCCCGGGCGCCTGACGCTGGAGACCTGCCTGCTGCCCGAGCGGGAGGCGCCCTACCTGCTGAGCCTGGAGCTGGCCCGGCGCCGCCTGATGCTGTTCCTCAACTGCCAGGAGGAGTGGCAGCTGTTCGACCTGCCCAGCGACAGCCCGGTGATGTGCCTGTTCGAGCGGGCGCGCCTGGCGTTCACCGACGCGCTTGTCGCCCAGCGCCGCGAGTCGGACGAGCAGCGGGGCGGGTTCTCGCCCGAGGCCGACCGGCGGGCGATGCGCGCGCTCGTGCTGGGCATCTGGGCGGGCGAGTGCCTCACGCTGCACAACGCCGCGACCGACTTCACGCCGCGCACCAGCGGGGGTGTGTACGCCCAGACCGTCGAGCGGGTCACGGGCGCCCCGCCCAAGCCCCGCCAGATGCGCCCGGTCGTGAGCCCGGACCGCGCCGGGGTGGTGCTGCCCACCCGCCCGGCCGTGGGCTGCGCGATCTCACCGGGCGTGCAGTCCGAGGGGCTGCAGCACGTGGTCAAGAACGCGTGCGACTTCATCACCGTGCCCATGCGATGGGTGGACATGGAGCCGGGCGAGGGACGCTACGCCTACGCGGACACGGACCGCTGGATCGAGTGGGCGGTGCGCCGGGCGAAGATGCCCGTGGTCGCGGGGCCGCTGATCGATTTCCGCGCCTCGTGCGTGCCCGACTGGCTCTACATCTGGGAGAACGACTACGAGACGCTCCGCGAGCTGGTGTACG
>JAJDDH010000397.1 GCA_029260415.1 Phycisphaerales bacterium
GATCCGTCGCGTGCTGGTCGATCACGCGCGGGCAAGGCTCAGCCAGAAGCGCGGCGGCGAGCTTGAGCGTCTCCGGCTGACCACGTGGGATGTGGTCGATCCGGAGCCCTCGGCTCCCCCGGATGTTTTGGAGGTGCACTCGGCCCTGCTGCGCCTCGAAGCCCTCGATCCGGAGTGCGCGCGTGTGGTCGAGCTTCGGTACTTCGGCGGGCTCACGATCGATGAGACCGCGGCGTCGCTGGGCATCGGGCGGAACACGGTGGTCCGTCGCTGGCGGGCGGCACGGGCGTGGCTCAAGCGTGAGCTCTCCGATGCGGCTGACAAAGATCAGGGAGCGGGGCCCGATGACATCGCTTGAGATCATGATGCGGGTCATCGACCTGGACGGGTCGGAGCGAGAGCGGGCGATCGTGTCGCTGTGCGGGGGCGACACGGCGCTCGAGGCGGAGGTCCGTGAGCTGATCGCGATCGATGAGGGCGACGTCGGGTTTCTGGAGCAGTCGCCGGCGCCCGGCGTGTTCGAGCTGGTGTCGCAGCCAGCACCTGACCGCGTCGGCGCGTTCGTGATCACGGGCGTCATCGGCGAAGGTGGGTTTGGCGTCGTGTACCGCGGCGTGCAGCGCGAGCCGGTCGAGCGTCAGGTGGCGGTTAAGCTCATCCGCCCGGGGATGGACTCGCCAGCGGTCCTAAGCCGGTTCACCGAAGAGCGCCGCCAGCTGGCGATGCTGGAGCACCCGAACATCGCGAGGTTCATCGACGCGGGGCTCACCCCGGCGGACGGGCACGCGCCGGCTCGGCCTTACTTCGTTCTGGAGCTGGTCGAGGGCCCCACCATCGCCCGGTACGTCGAGTCGAATCGGCTCTCGCTCGATCAGACGCTGCGGGTGTTCCAGCAGGTTTGCGGCGCCGTGCAGCACGCGCACGCCAGGGGGCTGATTCATCGGGACATCAAGGCGGCAAACGTTCTGGTGAGCGATTCCGATGGCGACCCGGTGTGCAAGGTCATTGATTTCGGCATCGCCAAGGCGATGCAGGGAGACGCTGACGAGACGGCTCCGGTCACCATCAGGGGGGTCCCGATCGGAACGCCGCAGTACATGAGCCCGGAGCAGGCCAGGGGCGAGCCGGACATCGACACGCGCACGGACGTGTACGCGCTGGGCGCACTGCTGTATGAGCTGCTCGCTGGCGCGCCGCCTTTCGACGACGCGACGTCGCCCGGGTCGAGCCCCAGCGTGCTGCTGCGGGTGATCGAGGAGACTGAGCCGAGCCGTGTGAGCGAGTGCCTGGCGAAGAATCCGCACGGGCGTTTCGAGGTGGCGCGCCTTCGTGATGAGATCGATTGGATCGTCGCCCGGGCGATGGAGAAATCGCGCGAGCGTCGGTACCAGACGGTCGTCGAGCTGTCGCAGGACATCGACGCGTTCCTGCGGGGGATGCCGGTGACCGCGCGCCCGCCGACTCGTGCGTACCGGGCTGCCAAGTTCGTGTCCCGCCATCGGTCCGGCGTGACGGCCGGCGCCCTGGCGATGCTGGGAATCGTTGGCGGGTCCGTCGCGGCGGTGTGGTTCGGGCTGGCGGCGGAGTCGGCGCGTCAGCGCGAGGTGGATCAGCGTGAGGCGTCCGAGCGCAGCGCGGCCAGGGTTGAGGCGATCAACGAGTTCCTGCTCCAGGATCTGTTCTACGCCGTCGAGGCGAGCGATCTCGGACCAGACGCGACGCTGGTGCAGCTGGTCGATCGCGCGGCGCCCGGGGTCTCGGAGCGGTTTGCCGACGATCCGACCATGCTGGTGCGCGTGCACTCGCTGTTGGGATTGATGCGGAACAAGCTGACTCGTCCGGTGGAGGCCATCGAGGATTTTTCGGGTGCTGCAGAGCACATCGACCGGGCGAAGGACCTCACCCCTGCCCAGCGGGCGTCGGTCTTCACGGGTCGGGCGCACGCGTACCACATGAACGGCGAGCTCGATCTGGCGCTCGAGGATGTCGAGCGTGCAATCCAGATCCTCGCGCCCGGGGAGGCGCCGGATCTCTCGGCTCATCCGACGCTGGCCACGCTCAAGGCGATGGTGCTGCACAGTTCCAGGCGGTACGACGAGGCCGAGC
The DNA here is from genome assembly GCA_029260415.1 of Phycisphaerales bacterium. Classification (GTDB taxonomy): domain Bacteria; phylum Planctomycetota; class Phycisphaerae; order Phycisphaerales; family UBA1924; genus JAJRXR01. The sequence continues at coordinate 2,107 of JAJDDH010000397.1, forward strand.
CCTACTACCAGATCGCTCTGGACGCGTATGGTGTCGATTCCGAGCTGAACGCGGACTCGCTCACACGGGTGATGTCGCAGCGGCTGGCCATGCTGAGCGCCATGGGGCGTGACGAGGATCTGTTCAACCAGGCCCAGGAGCTGATTGACCTGGCCAACTACCTCGATGGAAACGCCAGGCTCGTGAGCAGCCATGTTGGCATGTTCTGGCGGAGCCAGGCCCTGTTGCGCCTGGGCAGGCAGGAGGAGGCCGCCGAGTCGCTGCTGGCGCAGATCGATCCGGTCTCGGAACTCTTCGGCGAGGGATCGTTTGCGCACGGGTCAACCATGGCGCTCGCGGGGTCGATGCTGTGCAAGACGGGACGGGGGGACGAGGGGATCCCGCTGATGCTCGAGGCGCTGCCGATGATCGAGGCGCACTTCGGCCCGTACCACTACGAGGTCGAGCGGGCGACCGGCACGCTGGCCAACCGGCTGCAGGATCTCGGGCGGGAGGATGAGCACCGGCACTGGCGAACGCGTTACAAGCTGCTGCGGCTCTATGTCGCCGGCCCGGGCGAGACCGAGACCGTTCGCGCGGTCAGCCGTGAGGGCGCAGAACTGGTCGGTCT
>JAJDDH010000398.1 GCA_029260415.1 Phycisphaerales bacterium
CAGGGCGATGACCGGGTCGGTGCGTTCCAGGCGGGCCTCCGCGGCGCTGGCCAGCAGTCGTTCGTACGTTTCGAGCGACTTGACGCGCTCGCTCGGGTTGACGCTGGCCCGCGTGAGCGTGACGCCCGCGTGCTCAAGGGCGAGCGTCACGCGCTCGACCGCGGGCGCCGGGATGCCCTCATCGATCACGAGCAGCGCCCGCTCGGGCGTAGCGCCCATGGACGCAACCAGGCCCGAGGGCAGCGTGCCCAGCGTTCCCGCCCCGACGTGCACGTCGTAGGCGCGATCGCCCAACTCGACGCGGACCACCGTGCTCACGACGCGCTTGTCCCGGGAGGGGCGCGATCGGGCAGGTCCACCCGCGGCGCCTCGCCCCAGAGCATCTCCAGGTCGTAGTGCGCCCGCATGTTGGGCTCGAAGAGGTGGATGACCACGTCAACAAAGTCCGCCAGCTGCCAGGCGCCGCGCTCGTCGATGTGCTTGCGGAACCGGGGGAAGCCGCGTTCCTCGCCGATGTCGCTGGCGTTGCGCAGGGCCGCGTTCATCTGGCGTTCGGAGGTGCCCGTTCCGATGATGATGTAGTCCGTGACGGGCGACGTCTTGCTCACGTCGAGCACGAGCACATCCTCGCACTTGTCATCGACGAGCGAGAGTGCCGCGTCGATCGCGAAGGCGCGGGTCTTGGCCGGGTCGCCCGTGGTGTGGGCCGCGAAGCGTTCCGGGTCGTTGAGCGTGGTTTCGATATTGTCCATCACCCAGAGGGTATGCCCCGGGAGCGGGCGAGCCGATCATTCCGGTCCCGGGCGATCCTCGGGGCGCCTCGCCAGCACCCACGTCACCCCGCGGTCCGGGGACCGGGCGTGATCGATCTCCGCGTCCCGGCACAGCGTCCGCACGCGCATCTCCGTCGTCTCGCCCGGGGTGCCCGTGTCGCCCACCTGCGTGGTCCTGCAGGCCAGCAGCCCGCCCGGGGCGACGACCCGCCAGAGCTCTTTCAGCTCCGCGTCCTGGCTCCCGCTTCCCGGGTCGGGGGCCCGGTGGGCGATGACCGCGTCGAAGGCGCCGTCGGTCTCCCCATCGAGCGTCTCGATCCCGCCCAGCTCGAACCCGAGGTTCGCCCGCCGGTATCGCCGCCTGGCGAAGCGGATCGACTCGCGATCAATCCCCACGCTCACCACCCCGCCCGAGGGCCCGACCAGCTCGCTCAGCAGCGCCGAGCCCGAGCCCGTGGCGCAGCCGACCTCGAACACCCGCCAGCCCGGGCGGACCAGCGGGCGGAGCACGCCGATCGACTCGACGCGGGCGCACGGCGTCAGGTCCGCGAAGACCCGGTGGCGCGTCGCGTGGATCGCCATCGGCGCCGGGGCGTCCGGGCCCGGGAAGCGGACGTCGTACACCTTCTCCCCCTCGCCGTGCTTGCCCAGCGAGCGGCGCAGCGGCGTCCGCGTGCGCTCCTTGTACCGCACGTCATCGATCCGCAGGGTCTGGCGCACGTGCAGCGCGGAGGCGAGCCACGCGCCGATGGCGCGCCAGGCGGAATCAATCCGCGGGCGATGCGCCGGGCGCCTGGCGCCCCCGTGTGTTGTGACCAGGCTCGGGCGGGTCGCGGGCATCAGCGATCGCTCCGCTGGGGCGCTCCGAACAGGGGCAGCGTCTCGAGGATCACAGACGCGGGCGGCGGGGGAGCCGCCTCTGGTGCTGATCTGATCGGGATCCACCCCGTGGGCTGGTGCTGATCGGTCAGCGTGGTCTCGTAAGGCCCCGCCATGTGGGGCGCCGCGGCCAGCTCGGGCGTGTTGCACTGGCGCGAGAGGTGCAGCAGCACGACCCGCTCGCGTGGCGCGATCCGCGCCACGGTCTTGGCGCACTGCTCGTTGCTCAGGTGCCCGGCCCCGCCCATGATCCGCGCCTTGAGAAACCCCGGGCGGGGCGACTCGCGCTGGAGCACCGGGCAGTAGTTCGACTCGATCGCCAGCGTGCCCACGCCGTGCAGGCGCCTCACCAGCTCGTCCGTCGGACGCCCCAGATCCGTCGCGAAGCCGAGCGAGGCGTGGTCGGGCCCGTCGAAATCAAACCGGAACACCGCGACCCCCAGCCGGTCATGCGACAGCAGCGCCGCGCCGACGCGGGCCCCGCTGATGACGAAGGTGTCGTCGAAATAGTCGGTACACCTCGGTGGCGCGGCGATCGAGGCCAGGCGTTTCGCGTGCCGCTCGTGGACCATGAGTGTCGCGCGCAGGTCGCCGATGCCCCGGTCCAGCTCGCGCATCCAGCTCGCGTGGAAATGATCCGAGTCCAGGTGCGTGAGCACGATCTCGTCGATACTCCGCAGCGGAACCCCGTGCTCGGCCAGCAGGCGCCTCGTCCGCCTGGGGCTCAGCCCCGCGTCGATGAGCGTGCCCCGCACGCCGCGTTCGGTCCGGCGCAGCAGCACCGAGCAGTTGCCCGACGAGCCCGAGGCGAGCACGCACAGGCACGCGGGTGAGGCGTCGTCGAGCGGTGGTGGGGGGGCGACCATGCGAACCATCGTACCTCGCGCTCAGTCCAGCTCGTCCACCGCAACCTGACCACGCCTGGGCGGCGCCATGCCCGGGGCGATCCCCCGCTTGGCGCCCTCGGCAAACTCCGCCATCTCGATCAGCGCCGGGAACCGCCCATCGCCGCGCTTGCGCAGCTCCGCGACCAGGTCCTGACGCGTCAGCCCCGTGCGGAGCAGGTCCCTGTACGCCTCCCGCAC
>JAJDDH010000399.1 GCA_029260415.1 Phycisphaerales bacterium
GGTCGGGCAGGTCCTCCAGTCCACCCGGCGCACCGAGGTCCGCTCGGGCTCGGCCCTCCGCTACGACGCGCCGCTCCCCGAGCCGCTCATGGCCCTCTACCTGCAGCTCACCGAGGGCGACGTCCGCACCGAGGTCGCCGAGCAGATCGCGACCGAGGTGCGTGACGAGCTCTCCGTCGCCGAGCTGCAGGACCCGCAGATCGTTCGACAGACCCTCCTGCGCCGCGTCGAGTCGCGCCTGCGTGTCGTCCGCGAGACGCCGCCGCTGCACTCGGAGCGCGGGCGGGCGACGATCGTCGCGCTCATCGGCCCCACGGGCGTGGGCAAGACGACCAGCGTCGCCAAGCTCGCCGCGACGTACAAGCTCCGCCACGGGCGCAACGTGGGCCTGATCACCGCGGACACGTACCGCATCGCCGCCGTCGAGCAGCTCCGCACCTACGCGGGCATCATCGGTTTGCCTCTGCACGTCGTGAAGACCCCGCAGGAGACCGCCGCGGCCATCGAGTCACTCCGCGACATGGACGTGGTCGTGCTCGACACCGCCGGGCGCAGCCAGAACGACGCGCGCCGCCTCGACGAGCTCAAGGCCCACCTCGACGCGGCCAACCCCGACCAGACGCACCTGGTCCTGTCCACAACGGTCGGCCCGCGCGTCCTCAAACGAACCACAGAACGGTTCACGGGCCTGTCCCCGGACCGCATGATCCTGACCAAACTCGACGAAGCCGAGTCGCTGGGCCTCGCCCTCGACGCGGCGGAGCAGACGGGCCTGCCCGTCAGTTATGTAACGACGGGCCAGGAAGTGCCCGACGATATCGAGCCCGCCGAATCGTCCCGCCTGGCGAGACTGATTCTGGACGGGCCCGCAAGCGCCGACGAAGGCGTGGGGGCTCTGGAGGGAACGCCCGGATGACACAAGCAATCAACCGCCCGTCAACGGGCGCTCACGGAGATCCTGCGCGCGTCGAGTCGGGGCACAGCGCCCCGGGCGCCGACGCGGGCGCTGGCGACGATCAGGCCTCCAAGCTCCGCGAGCTGGTGCGCGCCCTCGACCCCGCCCGAGAGCCCCCGCGCCCCAAGCCCGCGCAGGCCGACGCCAGACCGCGCGCGTCACGAGCTGCCGCCCGCGAGCGCGCCGCCCCGGTTATCGCCATCGCCTCGGGCAAGGGCGGTGTGGGCAAGACCACCACCAGCGTCAACCTCGCCATCGCGCTGTCCTCGCTGGGCGACAAGGTCACGCTCATGGACGCGGACCTGGGCCTGGCCAACGCCGACGTGCTCTGCGGCATGATGCCCACGCGCCGCCTCGAGAAGGTCGTCAGCTCGGGCTCCACCGCCACCCTCGACCAGATCGCCGTCGATGCCCCGGGCGGGTTCAAGCTCGTCCCGGGTTCTGTCGGCGTCTCCCGCATGGCCGACCTGCCCAGGCAGGAACGCGACTCGCTCGTCTCCCGCCTGATCGAGCTCGAGCGCGAGAGCGATCTGGTCATGATCGACACGAGCGCGGGCATCATGCCCGGCGTCACCTCGTTCATGAACGCCGCGGACCTGGGCCTGATCGTCGTCACCCCCGAGCCCACGTCGATCGCCGACGCCTACGCGCTGATCAAGTGCGTCGTGGGCACGTCCGCCCGCGAGGGCAAGCCCCGCGCCAGGCTCGCGCTGGTCGTCAACCAGGCCAGCGCCCGCGAGGCGGTCGAGGTGCACGACCGGGTCGCGCGCGTCTGCCAGCGTTTCCTCTCCTACGAGCTGCCAATGATCGGCAACATCCGGCGCGACAAGCGCGTGATGACCGCCGTCCGCAGGCGCCAGCCCTTCATGATCTGGGCGCCCAGAACCGCAGCCGGCCGTGACATGACCGCCCTGAGCAAGCGCATCCACTCCTGGGTGCAGGAGCAGTCGGTCAGCGCGAGCCAATGACCCGTCGCTGAACCCAGATTCTGGGCTCCAAATCTCATCCCCACGCGCCCAACGCACGATAACCCGCACAGCGCGGGGCTCTTCTCTCCGCGCGCTGTCGCATGAGAGCAGAATCGCCCACCAAGATCATCTCGGCCATCATGGGCCTGACCGCCTTCGCGCTGGCCGCGCTCGCGGGCTGGTCCGCCCACAACCCGCTGCCCACCATCCTGACGCGGGCGATCATCGCGATGGTCGTCTGCTTCGCCGTGGGCCAGGTGCTGGGCTGGGCCGCGACCAGGCTCGCGCGCGAGCACATGGACGACTACCGCTCGCGCAACCCGATCCCCACAACCGCCTCGTCCAAGGCCCCTCGCCCGGACGCGCAGAATCCGCGCACCCCGGACACACAGACCCCCGAAGCGCCCCAGACGGAAGTCTCGCGTGCCGCGGCATGAATCAAATGTAAAAACACCCCCGCAGGGTCCACACGCCCCGCCAGGAGTTCTTATACTCGCCCCGCCGGGCCATGGACGGCTCGGCGCACATGCCGAACACACGCGCGCACGCTGTTCACGCGGGTGTGGGGGATAGGGTCAAGGAGTCGACCATGACGGCTACAAAGCCAACTTCGCGGGCGCGCGCCGGCGGGCGCCAATCCGCGCGTCACGCAGAACCCTCCGGGTTGCCGACGCAGTACGACGAACGCCCGGTCGAAGACCTCTGGGTTGAGTACAAGAACGAGCCCAGCCAGCCGCTGCGGAACTTCTTCATGGAGAAGTACCTGCACCTGGTCCGGTACAACGCCGAACGAATCTACGCCCGCCTCCCCGACGAGGTGGACATCGAAGACCTCATGTCCGCCGGCCTCTTCGGCCTCATGGACGCCATCGACGCCTTCGACCTTGAACGCAAGGTCAAGTTCGAGACCTACTGCGCCCCGCGCATCCGCGGCGCCATCCTCGACGAGCTCCGCTCCATGGACTGGGTGCCCCGCCTCGTGCGCCACCGCACCTCCAAGGTCGAGCAGGCCCGCCAGAAACTCGAGATGGCCTCGGGCGAGAAAGCCACTGACCACCAGGTCGCCCAGAAGCTCAGCATCGACAAGGAAGAGTTCCTCAAGTACAAGCGAGACTCCTCCGCCGTCAGCGTCACGAGCATTACGCGCAAGGCCTTCAACTCCGACGGCGGGCGCGAGATGCGCGAGATCGACATCATCAAGGACCAGACCCAGTCCAACCCCATCCACGATGTCCAGCGCCGCGACATCAAGGACATGATGACCAAGGGCCTCTCGCGGGCCGAGCGCCTCATCGTCATCCTCTACTACTACGAGGGCATGACCATGAAGGAGATCGGCTCCACCCTCGACCTCTCCGAGTCCCGCGTCAGCCAGATGCACAGCTCCATCCTCGCCCGCCTCAAGGCCCAGATGCAGCACCGCATGAAGGAACTCGAGCCCGTCGGCTGATCGACAACGCCCTCATCCATCCCCAGCTCATCCACACGACGCCCCGCCCTGCCGGGGCGTCTGTCTTGTCCGGAGCCCTCTGGCGGGCTTCACTGCACCATGCCCGAGGCCCCCCCCGAGCCAATCACCGCCGCCATCGCCCTCGGCGCCAACCTCGGCGACCGCCGGGCGACGCTCGAGAGCGCCGTGCGATCGCTGGCCCTCACGCCGGGCGTCGATGTGCTCCGCGTCTCGTCCTTTATCGAGACCGCCCCGGTCGGCCCGGGTGAGCAGGACGACTACCTCAACGGCGCGCTCGTTGTCCAGGTCACGCTCGCTGCTCACGACCTGCTCGAACGCCTGCAGACCATCGAGAGAGTGCACGGGCGAGACCGCGCACAGACCCAGCGGTGGGGGCCGCGAACGCTCGACCTGGACCTGATCCTCTACGCCGACCGGGTCATCGATGAGCCCGGGCTGCACGTGCCACACCCGCGCCTGAGCGAGCGTGCGTTCGTCCTGGAGCCCCTGGCCCAGATCGCCCCACAGATGCGCGTCCCCCCGCTCGACACGACCGTTGCCGAGCTCCTCGAAGGCCTGCGGCGCGCATAAGAAAGCCCCAGCAATGGGTGCTGGGGCTTCGAGGGATCTATGCGTGCAGGGATTACCCCGCCTCAGCCCGCGGGTGCGCGTCGTCGTACACGTCCTTGGTCCGCTGGGCGGACAGGTGGGTGTAGACCTGCGTCGTCGAGAGTGACTGGTGACCCAGCAGCTCCTGCACGCTGCGAAGGTCCGCCCCGTTCTCGAGCAGGTGTGTCGCGAAGCTGTGACGCAGGGTGTGGGGGCTGATCGTCGGGTCCAGCCCGACCTCGCGCAGGTACTTGTCCAGCTTGCGCCGAACCGACCGGCTGCTCAGCCGCTTGCCGTGCTTGTTGAGGAACAGCGGGAACTCGCTGCCGCTCCCGGTGTGCCGCGACTCGCTCAGACGCGGGTCCTTGGCAACCATCTCGATGTACCGACGAATCGCGCCCAGGGCATGCGAGCCCAGCGGCACGATCCGCTCCTTGCGCCCCTTGCCCCGCACGTGCAGCGCCTCGCCCGACGCATCCAGGTCGTCCGCGTTCAGGCTCACAAGCTCCGACACGCGGATGCCCGTGGAGTACAGCGTCTCGAGCATCGCCCGGTCCCGCCGCCCCAGAACATCGTTCTCGTCGGGGGCGGACAGCAGCTGCTCGACCTGCTCGATCGTGATCGCCTTGGGCAGGCGCTTGTTCTGTCGCGGCGTGCGGATGAGCGTCATCGGGTTGGCGTCTACAAGCGAGTGGCGGTCCGCCCACTTGTAGAACGAACGCAGCGTCGCGATCTTCCTCGCCATGGTCGCGGGGGAGTACGACTGGTCGCCCAGGTGCCCCAGGAACCCGCGGATCGTGTCCGCCTCGCCCCTGCAGACCACCGCTGTCAGCGTCGCCGGTGCGATCTGCCCGACGGTATCCGAGGCCCCGCTCTCACGAGACCGGAGCACGCCGGCCTCGGCACTCTCGTTGATCTCGATGCCGAGCTCGTCCGTGAGGTACTCGACAAACTGGCGCAGGTCAGCCCCGTAACACCGCGCGGTGTACGGGCTGAAGTGACGCTCCTCAGTGAGGTAGCGGGTGAAGGCGACGGTGATGGGCAGCGTGGACATGTAAGGGCTCCGGCGGGTCCGTCCGCGGGCGAAAGCGGTTCGGGTCTCAGGCTCTATCGGGCGTTGGGGGGACCTTGTTGACCCCGATTCGGATCGACCCCGCCAGGCGGGTCCGGATAAGGGCCACATCCTCCAGCCCCAGGGGCGAATCCTCGTTCAGCGCGTGCTCCAGCAGCGAGTCCACGAGCGACTGCTCGTCCCCCCCGGCGCACGACACCCGCCAGCGGTGCACGCCGCGGATCAGCGTCACACTCCGGTCCCTGGGCGGGTTCTCTGCTCTGGGTGATGGGGGAGGCATCCGAGGCTCCTTCCGGCGTCGCTCGCCGGAACTCGCCGGCGGATCAGTCGCTTGCTCGCGCCGCCTCGCCCACCCGGGCAAGACGGACCCATTCCTGGTCCAGCAGCGTGCGCACCGCGTGGTACGCCGCGAACTGCGTGTACAGCTCCATCGAGGCCGTGTAGATCTTCCATCCCAGCGCCGACTCGGTGTCCGACCGTCCCTGTGCGTATGCCTGCAGGTCCAGCAGCACCCCGTGGTCCCGCGCGTCGAGCACGTCGCTGGCGATCGTCACCGGCGCGCCCACATACCGAGACCGGGCCGCGTCGTCGTATTCTGTTGAGAGCCGCGTCAGCTTCCGCGCGTCCAGCTCGCCCCGCGTGCCCACCAGCACACCCGGGTCCGCGTGCAACGCCAGGGTCAGCCCGATCGTGGGCGGGTCGTACGGGTCCCAGGCCGTGATCGATCCCACAATAAGAGCGTCGGCGCCCATCGCCTGCGCCAGACGCTTGGCTTCCGCTGGTGTGGAGACACCACGCATGTCCAGCGTCCGCATCGTCTCGAGCGTCCGGTTCACCGGGATCGTCCGCACGCCGCGGACCTGCTCGACCGCGTGCGCCAGCGCGTCCGTGACCGCCAGCGCGTCGATCGCGCTCGTGCCCGTCTCGTTGCGGAGCGGGGCGACCGCCCAGAGCAGCTCGCCCGCCTCCGGGTCGTAGGGGGCCGTAAGCACACGCGGGTTCGACAGTCTCGCGCGTTCATCGCCGCAGCCGACCAGCACGCACACCAGCGCGCTCGCGGCCAGAGCGAGTATCAAATGGAGCTGTGCACTTGTCATGGCGTCCGTGCCCTTCACGCGAGGCCTCCTGCCCCGTGATCGATCGCGTGCTCCCGGGCGGGCCGGTCGCGCAAAGCGAGAGGCGCCCGGGTGCGGGCGCCGCTCGGAGAGAGGGTCAGTCGGTCGTGCTGGGGGCTTCGACGTAGGGCATGTCGCCCGTCTGGAACTCGGGGATCTGGGCGCTGGCCGCCTGCACCGCCGGGGCGATGTCGAACGACCACAGGTTCTCATTGCCCGAGCGGTCGGACACGAAGTACACCTTGCCGTTGGCGCCCCACACGGGCATCAGGTCCACCGCGGAGCCGCCCGTCAGCTTGACGCGACCACGCCCGTCGTCGGCGATCATCCACAGGCTCGACGTCTCCGGGCGATCCGAGGAACCCTGGTTCCAGCTCTCGGTGTTGGGCACCGACGCGTACAGCACGAACCGCCCGTCCGGGCTCCAGCTCGGGTTGATCAGCGCGTGCGAGGAGCTGGTCATGATCTCCGTCTCGCGCCCAGCCTTGGACGGCGAGCTGTTGTACTCGATCGTCCAGATGCTGAACGCCCGGTCGCCACGCTCACGCGAACGCTGGAACACGATCTTGTCCGCGCCCTGGAACCCCGTCCCGGGCACCGGGCACCACTCGGGGAAGAGCCCGAAGCCGATGAACTGTGCGCCCGACGTGTTCTGCACGTCCACGATCCACATCTCCCAGCGCTGCGACGTCTGGCCCAGGCGGCTGAACACCACCTGGCTGCCGTCGGGCGACCACGACGGGTGCAGCTCGTTGCTGTCGTCGTTGGTCAGCTGCACGGCCTTG
>JAJDDH010000400.1 GCA_029260415.1 Phycisphaerales bacterium
TATCGAATCGGCATGCAGCCCGGCGCGGTCTACGGGCATCCGCTCGCGAAAGCGTTCAGAAACGCGAGCACATCGCTGAAGTCATAGACGCCCGCGGGCAGCGCCAGATCCGCCTCGGCGCTCATCGAACCAAACGCGGTCAGGAACGCGATCACGTCTGAGAAGTCCAGCACGCCCTCGGGCTCGGCAAGGTCCGCCGGGCACGCCTGGGCACGCCCGTATACCACGTAGCTCCGCCCGGAGTTGGTCCCGTTCGGGCTGGCGAAATACGCCCCGATGACCAGGTCGTCCAGGCCATCGCCGTTGAGATCGCCGGCGGACGAGACCGAGATCCCGCTCCGATCGTCCGCGTCGGCGCCGTTGATCGTGAACCCGTCGGAACCGTCCAGCGCCGAGAGCTCGATCGATCCACCCGGGGCGACCGAGGGGCCACCGTACACCACGTAGCTCGAGCCGGACCGTGACCCGTTCGGGTCGGCCCCGTTGGCGCCGACGATCACGTCATCAAACCCGTCGGCATTCACGTCCCCGCCCGACGAGACCCAGCGCCCGCTGAAGTCGAACGCGGCGATGCCGTTGATCACAAACCCGTTCGAGCCGTCGATCGCGGAGAGCTCGACCGCGCCCGTGCTCCCGACGCTGGCGCCGCCGTAAACCACATAGCTGGCGCCCGACCACGCCCCGTTCGGGTCCGCCGCGTACGCGCCGATGATCAGATCGTCGATCCCGTCGCCGTTGACGTCGCCCGCGGACGACACGCAGAAACCGCTCCCGTCGCCCGCGAGCTCGCCGTTGATGACAAACCCGTTGGTCCCGTCGATCGCCGAGAGCTCGATCGCCCCCGTCGAGCCGACGCCGGCGCCCCCGAACACGACATAGCTCGCGCCGGAGCGGTCGCCGTTCGGATCGGCGCCGTTGGCCCCGATGAGCAGATCATCCACGAGATCCCCGTTGATGTCGCCCGCGGGCGACACGGAGAACCCGCTGCTGTCCCCCGCGGCGACGCCGTGCAGCACGAACCCATCGGACCCATCCAGCGCCGACAGCTCGAGGACACCCGAGGCCCCCACGCCAGCGCCGCCAAAGACAACGTAGCTCGAGCCCGAGTACGACCCGTTGGGATCCGCGGCGTCGGCGCCGATGAGCAGATCATCGATCCCGTCACCATTGATATCGCCCGCGGACGCGACCGAGAACCCGCTCGCGTCCCCCGCCGCCGCCCCGTTGATGACAAACCCGTCACCGCCAGACAGATCCCCAAGCTCGATCGGCCCGCCCGAGCCCACGCCCGCCCCGCCGAACACCACGTAGCTGGCGCCTGATCTGGCCCCGTTGGGCGCCGCAAAATAGGCCCCGATGATGAGATCATCGGTCCCGTCGCCGTTGACATCCCCGCCCGAGGCCACCGAGGCGCCGCACGCGTCACCGGGTGAAACGCCGTGGAGCGCAAACCCGTTCGTCCCGTCGAGCGATGCAAGTTCCAGAGCGCCCGCAGCGCCAACAGTGGCGCCACCGAACACGACATAGCACGCGCCGGAGTACGACCCATTGGGATCCGCACCGTTGGCCCCGATGAACAGGTCATCGATGCCGTCACCGTTAACGTCGCCGGCCGAGGCGACCGACCGCCCGCTGATGTCCAGCGCCGCAACGCCGTTGACCACGAACCCGTCGGTCCCGTCCCCGCCGATCGCCGGGTGCAGGCCCGAGAGCTCGAGCACGGGCGGGAACACCTGCGCCGCGCAGTGCCCGACACCGACCACCGAGCCCGCGATCACGGACAGAACACCGGTCATATTCACGCGGTTATTCACGGATGGAGGCCTTCTGCGTTCATGGGGGTACGACGCACGTGACTCCCCCGAGCCTACCAGTACGCCTCGCGCCGGCACAGCAGATTCTGCGGGTCCTAGAACGCGCTCCGCGAGCGTCCCAGAACTTCCCGGGCGGGCATTCCGCAGGAGGGCGAACGCAAGTACGCTGTGAGAAAGCGGATCTGGGAGTACTGCCGATGCATTCACGACGCGACTTTCTTATGACCGGGATGGGGGCGGTCGCCGCGGGGATCAGCACGGGGGGGCTCGCACGGGTTGCCCGCGCCGGTCTCGTGGCGCCGTGCGATCCGGGCTCACTCCCGCTCCCCGGGACCCGCCCGCTCGCGCCCGCGCCGCTGACCGTGAACCCCAAGACCATCGGCGGATTCCGATTCGCCCCCTGGTTCACCGGCGATGACTTCCCCGATCAGCACGTCCCCTTCCATTCTGATGAGACGCCCACGCTCCCCAAACTCCGATCGCTCGCGGTCGATCGCGCCCGCGTCGCCGTCATCGGCGGCGGCATCTCCGGCCTCTCCACCGCGTACATGCTCCGGCGCTTCAATCCCGTCGTCTTCGAACTGCGTGACCGCTTCGGAGGCGCCGCCCAGGGTGGCGCGTGGGAAGACGCCCCGTACACACTCGGAGGCGCCTACGTCATCACACCCGACAGCGGCGGGTTCCTCGACACGCTCTACCGCGACCTGGGCCTCCACGAGCATGTCCGCGTCGACAACGACCCGCTGACGGTCGAGCTCAACGGAAAGATCCTCACCAACTACATCCACGGAGAGGCTTCGAACCGGGCGACATGCCCGCGCTCAACGCGTACCGCCAGCTCGTTAACCGCATGGCCGGCCCGATGTACCCCGACGTCCCCTTCGACGCGCCATGGATGCTCGCCCTCGACCAGCTCACCTTCAAGCAGCACATCGAGCAGGAGGTCGCCCTGCCGATCCCGGCGCTGCTGGTCGCGGGGATCCAGGCCTACTGCTACTCCTCGTTCGGCGCGGGCTGGGAAGAGATCAGCGCCGCCAGCGGCTGGAACTTCCTCGCCGCCGAGGAATTCGGGCGGTGGGTCTTCCCCGGGGGCAACGCCTACATGGCCGACCGCCTCTGGGAAGAGCTCGGCGCCCTGGACGCCAACACCCCCCAGGGCTGTCGCCCGAGCCACCTCCGCGCCGGCTGCAAGGTCGTGGACGTCCGCATGGATCGCTCGGGCGATGTCCGAGTCACCTACCAGGACCGGAACGGGCGGTACAAGGTCCTGCTCGCCGAGCACGTCGTCATGGCCAACTCGAAGCACATCGTCAGGCACATGCTCCACGACCTGCGCGCGCTCGACGAAGCCAAGTACAACGCCATGGGCCTCGAGTACCGCGCGTACGCCATGGTCAACGTCCTGCTCAACACCGAGATCCCCACCGACTTCTACGACATCTTCCTGCTCCGCAACGGCGCCTTCCCCACCAACTCGGGCGAGGCCGAGAAGTATTTCTACGCGACCGATGCCCTCGACGGCTCGTTCACCCCCAGCCACCTGCCCCCGCAGCCGGGCACGCGCAACGTCCTCACCTTCTACTGGCCGCTCTCCTACCCCGCCGGGCGTTTCGATCTCGTGCTGCACGACCCGTACGAGCGCTTCGCCAGCGCGATCGCTGACCAGCTCCGAGAGGTGCTGCCCACGATCGGGCTCACCGAGGCGGCCGTCGAGGAGGTCCGCCTGACGCGCTGGGGGCACGCGCTGCCGCTGTCCGAGCCGGGCTTCATCGCCTCGGGCAACCCGGGCGAGCTGCTCCGCCCGTTCGAGGGGCGAGTGCACTTCGTCAACCAGGACAACTGGGCCCTGCCCGCGGTCGAGAACAGCGTGTACGACGCCGTCAATGTCTCCGAACGAATCGCCAGCCAGCTCTGAGGCTGTCCGCCGACCGCGCCCGAGTCAACGCGCCCCGCGCGAGCCGTGCGCGCGAACTGGATCTGTTGAACGCGAGAGCGCTCCGGTCAGGGCGCATCCCCGAGGATGAGCTTCTCGAGCAGCATCAGCCGCCCCTCAAGCTCAGCGTTCCTCGCCTCGAGCTCGTCGTACTGCCGATCGCTCAAGCCCGTCCACCCGGGCTGCACCAGCAGCGTGATCATGCCCCGCCCAGACTCGAAGTCCTCGAGCGCGATCCCAAGTGATGGGCCCGGACGCGACTGCACCATCGCGTGCCCCGGCGTCGCGCTCGACGTCAGCCGATCGCCCGCGCGGATCGCCCCGTACCCCGCGTCCACCTTCACAGGCACTCGCCCGGCCAGCGCGATCGGGCGGCGCTGCCGCTCGGCCAACGCTCTCATCTGCATGGTCAGATCACGAGCACGCGCCGAGTTCCCGGACGCCCTGGCCGCGTCACGCTCAGCGGTGAGCAGCGCGTCGGCGCCCTCCTCCTGATCGAAGCTCAGCCCCGCAACAAACCCGGGCTTGGTCGAGACCACGCCCAGCAGCAGCCCGTCGTAGGCGCCCGTCGAGACCCGGATGTTGTCCCAGGCGCCCCGCACCATCGAGACCACATCGCCCGCCTCGATGTTCTGATCGGACACGCTGAACGCCTCGGCGTAATCGATCCCGTTGGTCACGAACGACCCGTCCGCCAGCACGCTCGCCTCATTACCGTCCAAGATGCGGAACTGCTCCGTCCCCACGCCGGGGTTCCCGTTGGTCCAGAAGCGGTACCACGACAAGCTGTTGGAAGGCGCCAGATCTGTGGTGAACTCAAGGTCCCAGTCAGCCCGGATCCAGCCGTCCGCGAACGTGGGGCTCGAGAAGTGGATCCCGTTGTGGATCAGCACATCGAGCGCCTGCGGGTTCCCTCCGCCGTTGGCCACGCCGCTGAACATGCCCGCGTGCCCGGTCGGGCTGTTGGTCTCGCCGTACACACCCACGGGCGCACCCGTCGGGTTCGTCGCCAGGCCGCGAACACCGGTCCCCGACGCCGCGCGGGACACCCCCGTCACGCCGTACGTGATGCCGAACGAGCTGGCCGCCTGCCCGAACACCCCAGTCCCCCGGCTGCTCAGCGACTGCCCGAACACGCCGTAGTTCGGGCCCACGGTCCGGGTCGCCCTCGCGAGAATCGCGCGCGAGGTCTGCCCACCCGCGTCGACCTGGAGCCCGTAGTTCCCCCCACCCGTGGACGGGTTCTCGATCAACATCGTGCGCGGCGCGGTGCTGCGCACGTGCAACTTGGAGCTGGGCGTCGACGTCCCGATGCCAACATTACCAGCCGTGTAGTACACGCTCGTGCCCGAGAGCAACCAGCCCGACCCACGCGACCCGTCCTCGCCAGCGTCTTCCACGGCGTTTCCCTGCACCCCATGGGCAGATGCGCCGCCCTCGACGCCTGCGGGCGCGGCATCGCCGCTCATCGGCGCTGCGCCTCGCCCGTCACGGGGCGCCGCCCCCGTCGCAACGCCTTCATCGTCGGACCCGCTCGAATCGGTCGCAGCGCCCGGGGCGACAACCGTGTTGACCCCCGCGAACACCTCTACCCGCTGGCGGGGGCTGAGCGTCGTGAACTCGCCCGCGCCCGAGGGCGACCGGACATCAACCTCGATCCATCCACCACCAGGAGCCAACCCAAAATCCAGAACCGCCTCGAAGGCGCCGTCCTGGAGCAGGACACCCTCAAGCCCGATCTCTCGCCCGATGCGTTCCCCGCCCTGCGCCGTGTCGTACTGGCGGAAGCGAAGGTCGGCGCTGGTGGTCACCGGGATGTCGAGGTACGACAACCTGCCCTGGTACACGATCGGGGAGCTGAGCTCGGACGCCCGGGCCTCGGACACGGGCTCGTCGCCAGCCGCGAACGCGGGGGCTCCCAGCATGAACGCGGCGCTGGCCGCCAGTAGCACGCAAACTCGCATCGGTGACCTCCTCAGTGGGTGTTGCCCGTGGGCGCGCCCCGCTCGATCACGGGCGCCGCTGGGGTCTGCCTCGCCGCGGCCTCGCATCTGATGGTCTACCGCCTGGAGGCGGAACCAACAAGCGGAAAGACGAGAGCGACCCGGGCGCGGGGCGGGCAGAGTCGGATGATACGCGGCAAAAATGAAAAGGGCTCCCTGAGGTTGTCCCTCAGGGAGCCCAAAAGTCGGCGATGACCTACTTTCCCGCTTGGCAGTATCATCGGCGGCTTGAGCTTCACTGCTGTGTTCGGGATGGGAACAGGTGTTTCCTCAAGCCTATGGTCACCGACAATCGACACGCTCCCGCTCTCACGGGGCGCGCCGGTCCATTGACTCGGACCGACGAACGACAACGACGAGCCCTCCCGAGGGAGGTCGATGGGCATGCCCATCTCTGAACCTGCAGCACCAGCGCGATTGTTCTCAGAAGAATCGCGACGGCTGGCAGGAGTGATCGAACCTTCGACCGTTAGTACCGCTTTGC
>JAJDDH010000401.1 GCA_029260415.1 Phycisphaerales bacterium
GACCGCAAGAAGATCAAGACGTACTGGCTCTGGCAGCCAACCATCATCATGGCCTGCACCGTCGTGCTGATCCCGGTCATCCCAATCGTGCTGCTCATCACGATCCTGATCGTGGACAAGTACCTCGACCGCCTCTCGTGCCAGCTGAGCACGCGGACCGTCGAGGTCCGCAAGGGACTGCTCAACCGCGTCGAGAGCACCGTCCCGCTCGAGAAGATCACGGACGTGCAGTTCTACCAGGGCCCGATCATGCGCATGATCGGCGTCGAGGGATTCCGTGTGGAAACCGCCGGCAACTCCTCGGGCGCCGCGGGCGGGTTCCTCGTCAACATGATCGGCATCGAGGACACCCGCGGCTTCCGCCAGGCCATCCTCACGCAGCGCGACAAGCTCGCCAGCGGCGAGGACGCGCCAGCACGGACCACGCCCGCGACACCAGCCGCGGGCTCGCCCGACCAGCTCACCACGCTCAAGACCATCAGCGACACCCTGCTCCGCATCGAGCAGAAGCTCGATCAGTCGTCCTGAGGCGGCTCGACCTGCCCCAGCAGCGGCGTGGGCGCCGCGTCCAGGTGCAGGCGCAGCATCCCGAGCGCGGTCACCGCCGACCACTGGCGGATCGCGCCGCGCCCGCCCCCGAAGCGGAACAGGCGCGCGTCGTTGGTCCCATCGCCCGACGCCCGCGCGATCCACACCGAGCCCACGGGCTTGTCCTCGCTCCCGCCCCCGGGCCCGGCAACGCCCGTGATCGCCAGCGCATGATCCGCGCCGCCCGCGCCCCTGGCGCCCGCCAACGCCCCGCGGGCCATCGCCAGCGCCACAGGCTCCGAGACCGCCCCGAACTCCGAGAGCACGCGTTCTGGCACGCCCAGCTGCGCCTGCTTCATCTCGTTGCTGTACGTCAGCCACCCTCCCGCAAACACGTCCGACGACCCGGGAAGCCGCGTGAGCCGCTCACCCAGCATCCCCCCCGTGCAGCTCTCGGCGACCACCACCCGCTCCCCGCGCGATCGCAGCAAGCCCAGCACCGCGCTCTCCAAGGGCGCCTCCGCCTCCCCGTCCCGCGCGAACACGACGCCGCCCAACCGCTCACGCACCAACCGCTCGGTGTCATCGAGTGCACGCAGCGCCTCCGCTTCTGACGAACGCCCCTGCGACCGCACGCGGCAGGTCACCACCCCCTGCGTCGCCGTCGTCCCGACTAGCGGGTCACGATCCCGGTCCATCAGCTCGCCCAGGCGGCGCGCGATCTCCGACTCCCCGAGCCCGAACGTGTGCAGCATCCGTGTCCGCACCACGCGCCCGCCCTCGACAGTCAAGGCCGTCTCTACGTCCGCCTCAAACATAGGGCGCATCTCACGCGGCGGTCCCGGCAGGCAGAACACCTCGCACCCCCGCCCATCGATCTCGATCCGCCCCGCCAGCCCGGGCGCCGTCCCGTTGGGGTTCGGGAGCGACCGCCCGCGTGATGGGCGCAGCGCCTGCACCCGGTTGGCCTCGGGCATCTCCCGCCCGCGTCCGGCAAACCACGACCGGATCTGCGCCACAGACCCCTTGTCCTCGACGAGCTCGTCGCCCATCGCCAGCGCCAGCGCCCGGCGCGCCAGGTCGTCCGCGGTCGGCCCGAGCCCGCCCGTACAGACCAAGACATCCGCGGCCTCCGCCAGCCGGCGCATCGTCCGAGCGATCAGCGCCTCGTCATCGTCGACAGTCGCGTGCTCGACGATCCGGACCGACCGCTGGGTCATCCGGTCGGCGATCCACGCCGAGTTCGTGTCGGTCTTCTGCCCCAGGATCAGCTCGTCGCCGATCGCCAGGATCGCGCCCGTCCGCTGCTGCTCGTTCATGCGAGGAGCTTACGGCTCCTCCCGCGCCTCCACCGCCTGCCCGTACGCGTACATGATCATGACCGCCGGGATTGCGACCTTCTCGAACATGGAATCCGACACACTCTCGAACGTGGAATGGCGCCCCGCTCGGATCTCGTCGTCCAGCTCCACCAGCACGTTATCCAGCGACGCGATCAGGCTCCCCCAGATCAGGAACTCGCCCTCGTTCTGCGGCGCCGCGTCCCGGATCCCCGGCGCGTCGAGCGGGATCACGATCTGCCACCGCCCGTCGCTCTGGCGGCGCATCACCCACCCCAGGGGCGGGATCATCTGCCCGTCCCAGAGCAGCGCCACCATGTCCTCGTCCATCTCCGCGAAGCTCAGACGCTCCTCGGAGCTCTCGATCCACGCGTACGGGTCCGCGAGCATCCCCTGCAGCACGTCGTTGATCCGCCCGCGCACCGGGCTGCCCCGGAACATCTCCGCGCCCCCCTGGTCTGGCGGGCGCTGGCGCTCACCACGCCGCCTCGCGCCGATCCGCTCGAAGAAGCTCACGGGCTCGCCCCGGGCCGCGGCGTCCGCAAGGTCTTTCTGGTACCTCGCCAACTCCTCGGGCATCTCCTCGCGCACCGTGATCGCCAGGTCCTGCAGGCGCCCCAGCGTGATCCCGAGCTGGCGGTACAGGCGCCGCTCGTCCTCGTTGGTCGCCTCGATCAGGTCGCCCAGCCGATCCGCGTCGCCCCGCTCGATCATCAGGCGGGCGCTTGCGAACGCCCGCTCGGGCGTGCTCAGGTCGTAGCTGTAGGGCTTCTCGCGGATCAGCACGGCGCCGATCGCGACCGCCGCCGTCACCAGCGCGATCACGCCGATGATCACCACCGAGCCCCACGCCGAGCCCGGGCTGCCTGCGTCGTGAGCGGTTTCCCCTGCGTCTGACATCACCCAAGCGTACGCGAGGGCTCGCCTCGGGTTACATCGACGGATCCCGGAGCAGCTCCCCCTCGCCCGGCCCGGGAAGAAAGATCGTGCTGCCCGCGTCCTCGTCCCGCTCGCCCACCAGGCAGGCGACGATTACCCCCGCCACGCCCTCCGGCGTCAGGCAGCGATCCGTGGGCAGGTCCGCCTCGCTGATGATCGACCGCAGCATCGCCGTCTCCACGCCCCCGGGCGCGACGCTGAACGCCTTCAGCCCGATCGACTCTCCCTCAAGGGTCCAGGCGTACGCGAGCAGATTCAGCGCCGCCTTCGCACCGCCGTAAACCCCCAATCCGGGGAACGGATCGCGGCTGGCGATGCTCGTCACGCTCACCACCCGCGGCGACGCCGATCGCCCCAGATCCGACCACGCCGCCCGGACCAGCTGCGTCGGCCCGATCGTGTTCACGCGATAGATCCGCTCGATCTCGTCGCTGCTGATCGCGCCCATCGCCTGCAGCGGCGCGTACCCCGCGTTGTTGACCAGACCGTCCAGACGCCCGAACCGCTCGCTCGCGACCCGGACCAGCCGCTCGCAGTCCTCGGTCTCGGAGACGTCCGCGCCGACCGCGACCCATCGCTCGTGCTCGCTGCCCGGGAGCAGCCCGCCCGTCTCCCGCAGGGCGTCCTCGCGCCGACCCGCCAGGATCAGACGCCACCCGTGATCAGCCAGCATGACCGCGACGCTGCGTCCTATTCCTGATCCAGCCCCCGTGAGAATCGCGACCGGCTGATCCCGCATGCCCGCTCTCCAATCCGAGGCGACCCGCCTCAGGCTACACTCGCGCCCATGCCGGGCGTCAAAGCGATCATCTTCCTGCTTCTCGCGGTCATCCTCGGGATCCCGTTCGCGCTGAGCCTCTCCCGTGAGGGCTCCTCGATCCCCGACTCCGCGCCGTCGCTGATTGTTGTCACCCCGCACGTCCAGCAGATCCGCGACGAGTTCGGCAGGGCCTTCGCCGCCTGGCACGAGCGCGAGCACGGCGAGCCGGCCCGCATCGACTGGCGCACCCCAGGGGGCACCAGCGAGATCCGCAAGCAGCTCGAGGCCAACTTCAAGTC
>JAJDDH010000402.1 GCA_029260415.1 Phycisphaerales bacterium
CGACGTGGTCGCCTTCCTCTCCGCCTTCGGCTCCAACGCCCCCGAAGCGGACCTGGCGGCGCCCTTCGGGCAGTGGGACTTCTCCGACGTGGTCGCCTTCCTTGCCGCGTTCGGCGCGGGCTGCCCGTAACACCCCCTGACACTCCCCTCGCGAGCCGGGATCCGCTCGAGCACCCCGGTCGCACCGACGCCCGCGTCACACGACGCGGGTGTTTTTCTGCGCGGGGTACACTCCCCGTATGAGAGCCATCGTCGTCACCAGACAGGGCGCCCCAGTCGCCGCGAACATCGAGTTGCAGCCCGACTTCCCCGACCCGCCCGCGCCCAGCGCCGGGCAGGTCCAGCTCCGCACGCTCTGCTCCGCGTTCAACCACATGGATCTGTGGGTCGGGCGCGGCATCCCGGGCGTGGACCTGACCTACCCCCGCGTCTCGGGCTGCGACGCCTGCGCCAAGGTGGAATCCGTCGGGACCGGCGTGGACGAAGCCTGGGTCGGCAAGCGCGTCATCTTCAACGCCGCGACGCGCGTGCCGCCCCGCGCCCGCCCGGGCGACCCGCCCGCCTCAACGCTCGCCCCCGACTACGAGCTCATCGGTGAGCACCACTCCCCCGGCGCGCACTGCGAGCGCTTCAACGTCCCCGCGACCAACATCGCCGACGTGGGCGACGCGGACCCGAAGCAGGCCGCGGCCTTCGGGCTCTGCGCCCTGACCGCCTGGTCGATGATGGTCACCAAGGGCCAGCTCCGCCCGGGGCAGTCCGTGCTCATCCCGGGCATCGGGGGCGGCGTCGCGACCAGCGCCCTCGCGATCGCCAAGCAATTCGCCTGCCCCGTCGCCGTCTCGAGCCGCCACCAGTGGAAGCTGGACAAAGCCAAGCAGCTCGGCGCGGACCTGTGCGTGCTGGACACCGGCGAGGACTGGTCACGCCAGATCCGTAGCTGGACCAGCAAGCGGGGCGT
Organism: Phycisphaerales bacterium; assembly: GCA_029260415.1. Lineage (GTDB taxonomy): Bacteria > Planctomycetota > Phycisphaerae > Phycisphaerales > UBA1924 > JAJRXR01. The sequence continues at coordinate 962 of JAJDDH010000402.1, forward strand.
GGACATGGCGGTCGACTCCGTGGGCAAGGCGACCCACCTGAGCTGCATCAAGTCCCTCGCCCGCGGCGGCGCCTACGTCACCCCGGGCTGCACCTCCGGGCCCGACGCAATGACCGACCTGGCGCGCATCTTCTGGAACCAGCTCCGCATCCTGGGCTCGACCATGGGCTCAAACGAGGAGTTCAGCGAGGTCGCCTCGCTCTTCCGCGCCGGCAAACTCGCCCCCGTCGTGGATGAAACATTCACCCCCGACCAATGCGTCAAGGCGTACGAGCGACTGGAGGCCGGCGAGCAGCTGGGCAAGATCGTGATCGACTGGCGGTGACGTAGGACGATTCACCACAGAGGCGCAGAGAATCTGTCTTTGATCCATCCATGCGGTTCTACGCCGCACGCCTCGCCGCATCGCGCTCAATCACGTGCCAGCCCGAGCGAGACCCGCGCGGGACCCAGTCCAGCAGACGACGCCGCAACGAGGGCGACACAGTCGAGTTGATGTCCACCAGCTCGATCAGCGTCGCGTACCGGCACCCATGCCGCTCTGCCCAGAACTCGCTTGAACCGCAGATCCGGTCGTTCCACTCAACCCGCAGGGCCCGGAGATCACCAGGGGTCATGTCGCGGTACGTGCGCACGCGCCGTGCGGTCGCGAACGCGAGCACCGGGCCCCCGGTCTGCTTGAGGTAGATCACGTCACCACGCTCAACGCGCCCGAACGGGGCGCACCGGACGCGGGCGATCCGCGCCTCGACCGACTTCTCACCGCGCAGGACCGCGTCGAGATAGTTCTTGTGGATGATCGCCAGATGCACCGGGCGTGCGCACATGATCGGAGTATCGGCGAATCCGCGCCCGGCGTGCAGACTCAGCGCGACTTCATGCGTTCGATGGTCGCCGTCGTCGAGAGCCCGTCCACGAGCGGGATGATCTCCACGCGCCCGCCCGCCTGCTCGACGATGTCGGCGCCGACCACACCGTCGCGTGTGTAGTCCCCGCCCTTGACCAGAACATCGGGTCGGATCGCCTCGATCAGCCTGATCGGTGTGTCCTCCTCGAACAGCACCACGCCGTCCACCGACCCCAACGCCCCCAGCACGCGGGCCCGGTCCGCCTCAACATTGAGCGGGCGGGACTCGCCCTTGAGTCGTTTGACCGACGCGTCCGAGTTGAGCCCGACGATGAGCAGATCGCCCAGGGCGGCCGTCCGCTCCAGCAGGTGGACGTGCCCGGCGTGGATCACGTCGAAGCACCCGTTGGTGAAGACGATCTTCTTGCCTGCGCTCCGCGCCGCCCGGACCTGCACCAGGGCCTCATCAAGCGTCCGCAGCGCCCCGCCCTTGCCCGCGCAGAGCTCGAGGATCTCGTGGTGGATCTGCTCGATGGGGATGGGCGCGACGCCGAAGACCTCGACCTCCAGCCCCGCGGCCGCGTTGGCCAGCTCGACCGACCCCACCCACCCGATCCCGTTCGCCCGCGCCGCGGCCAGTCCTGCGAGCATCATGTCCCCCGCGCCCGTCACGTCGTAGACCTCGCGCGCCACCGTGGGGACGGGGATGGGCGTCGGGTCGTCACGCGTGAGCAGCAGTGCGCCGTGCCGGTCGAGCGTCAGGACCACCGCGTCCAGGTCCAGCGTGTCCAGCATCGTGCGCGCCAGCCTGACGTTGTGCTCGGGGGACGCGTCTGCGTGGGTGGGCATGCCCGTCGCCCGCTCGGCCTCGGTCCGGTTGGGCGTGATCGCGGTCGCGCCCTTGTACCTGCTGTAGTCCGAAAGCGAAGCCGGATCGACAAACACCGGCACGCCCGCGCCCCTGGCCTTCTCAATCATCGCGGCGCACAGCGCCGGCGAGCACACGCCCTTGTTGTAGTCCTCGATGCACACGACGTCGGCGCCCGGGAGGGCCGCCTCGAACGCGCCCAGCAGCTTCGCCTCGGTCTGCTCGTCGGGCGCCTCGGTCGATTCCACGTCCACACGGAACATCTTCTGCGGGTGGCGCGCCTGGGCGAGACCGATCAGGTTCTGCTTGCTGGTCGTGGGGCGCGACGGGTCACTCATCAGGCCCGCGTCGTCGATCGACTCATCCCGGAGCAGGCCCCGGAGGATGGCGCCCTCGTTATCGTCGCCCAGCAGCCCGATCGCGGTCACCTGCCCCCGCATCGCGCGCAGGTTCAGGCACAGGTTCGCGGCGCCCCCCGCCTGGTCCTCGCGCCGCTCCACGCGGAGCACGGGCACCGGGGCGTCGGCCGAGAGGCGCGAGGCCTCGCCGTGCACCAGGCGGTCGAGCATGAAGTCCCCCACCACGACCGCGTGGAAGGGCTTCCAGGAGTTGAGGGCGTTGAGCAGGTCTTGCATGGGCGGTTCTGCGGGGTGGGCGGAGAATCCTAGGGGCGGACGCTGTCGAGGACGAGACGCTCGAGCGCCTCACGCCCCCGATCGAAGGTCAGCTCCAGCCTCGGGCGGGCGACGGGGCAGGGCCACACGTCCACCGGCGCCCGGGCCAGCTTCACCCAGTCCTTCTCGGTCGTCAGGATGACGTCCGCCCCGGCGCTGGCGGCCCGCCGGCGCAGGCGCCGGACGGCCGCGACGCTGTATGAATCA
>JAJDDH010000403.1 GCA_029260415.1 Phycisphaerales bacterium
TCGAAGTGGCGGTACACCGCCTTGGTGTACTCAGCGATGGTGTTCACGCTCAGGTCCAGGTGCGCGGCCATCTGCTTGCGGGTCCAGCCCTCGAGCAGCAGGCCGAAGACCGTGCGCAGGCGCGGGCTCAGCTCGGGAACCGAGTCACCCGCATCCTCTGGCACGCCGGCGTAGTGCAGCCACTTGATCTCGGAAACGACAATGTGGGCCAGGCGGCGCTGACGGGCGTCGAAGGGCTTACGCCCGAGCTTCCGGTGCAGGCCGACCGCGCTGAACAAGCCCTCGCGCAGCGGGAAAATCGAGTAGACGTACTCGTCCACACCGAGCGGCTTGCGATACTGCTCAAAGTGACTTGAGTGGTACCACCCGTCATCGCTCACCAGGTCGCGCCGTGTGCGCGTGATGTGGTTCCCGCCCGATTCGATGATCTCCTGGACCAACGGCTCGTTGTATGGCGGCAGGTTGTTTGTGTCCTGGGACGCTTCCATGATCAGCCCGACGCCTCGGTCGTCGAACCCATCCTGGGCAAAGCTCACGCACATGGGCGGGTCCTTGGGCCCGGCGTACCGGCTCACGACCCAGATCCAGGCGTCCGCGTCCACCAACTCGGCCAATCCGGACATGATGCGCCGCTTCTTCGCGTGCACGTCGCTGCCCAAGGCCGCGGCTTCGCCCAGCAGGCGTACGATCGCACGGACGTCTTCTTCGCTGATCATGGAGCCCCCCTGCATACGAACCGAACCTTACTTGTGTATACACACTATCCGCTTGGATAGTTCCGAATATTCTACAGGGCTTGTTTCTAGGAGAAGTTTGCCCCGAGTATTGAGCCCACCGCCCCAGGAGCCCTCGCGGTGCATGAACGCCTCTTGTTAGAACAGATCCAAGCACAGAGCGCCGGGCTCGAGTCTCGCTTTCCCTCCACGCTCGTCGTTGGCCCCGGTGATGACTGCGCCGTCCTCCGCTCCCCTTCTGGCGATCTGAGTCTCGTGGGGGTCGATCAGCTGATCGTGGGACGACACTGCACCCCCGACACACCCGTTGATCTCATCGCACGCAAGGCGATCGCGCGGGGTGTGTCGGACATCGCCGCGATGGGCGGGAGACCGACGTGGGCGCTCGCCGCGGCGAAGCTGCCCGCGGGCTTCGCCCGTGCCCGTGAGCTCTTTGACTCGTGCGCCGCGTGGGCGGAGCACTGGGGCTGCCCGCTCGTGGGCGGGGACATCGCGTCGAGCCAGGGCGAGCTCGCGCTCTCGATCACCGTCGCGGGCGCGCCCCACCCGACCCGCGGCCCCGTGCTCCGATCCGGCGCTCGCCCGGGCGACCTGGTCGCGGTGTCCGGGCCCATCGGCGACTCGTTCACGTCTGGCTGGCACCTCAGCTTTGAGCCACGGATTCAGGAGGCCCGCGTCCTTTGCGACGCGCTCGGGCTGTCACTGCACTCGATGATCGATGTCTCTGACGGGCTGGGTCTCGACGCCGACCGGGTCGCGCGGGCCTCGGGCGTCACGATCGAGATCGACGCCGCGTCGATCCCGGCGCGCGCCGGCTCAACCTCGACCTGGCGTCAGCGGGCCGCCCACGGGGAGGACTACGAGCTGCTCGTGACGATCAGCCCCGACGCCGTTGTCCCGGCGCCGCTGTCGGTCATCGGGCGTGCCCGGGCTCCGGAGAACGGCGAGGCCCCGGGCGCCCGGGTCCTCGCGCCCGACGGGACGCTCACGCCCGGTTCCGAGCTGGGCTGGGACCACGGATAGGCGGGCGGGCTTGGCGGCGCGGCGGGACGCGACTCGCGAGCGAGCGCCCGGCGACCTACCAATACCCCGTGTTCGAGCTGAGCCGCCAATCCGAGAGCCTCGCTCACACCCAACGCCTGGCCCAAGAGCTGGCGGGGCTGCTGCGCGCGGGCGACGTCGTGCTGCTCGACGGCCCGCTGGGCGCGGGCAAGACCACCCTCATCCGCTCACTGGCGGGCGCCCTGGGCATCGACGAGGCCATGGTCTCCAGCCCGACCTACGTCGTGGTCAACGAGTATCCCAACGAATCGGGCCCGGGCGTCGTCCACGCCGACGCGTACCGCCTGGCTGGGAGCGACGACCTGGACGCCCTGGGTTGGGATCAGCTGACCTCGGGCGGGTCGATCGTGCTTGTCGAGTGGGGCGAGCGGATCGCGGACGCCCACCCGGAGGCGGTCCGGATCGTGATCGAGCCCACGGGCGAGACCAGCCGGCGCTTTACCCTCTCGGCGCCCGACGCCTGGTCCCAGCGAGCGCCCAAGAGTGCGGGGCCAGCGCGTCAGGACACGACGTGCCCCACCACCGGGCAGCGGGTGCCCGCGGACAGCCCGACGTGGCCCTTCGCCAGCGAGCGGGCCAGAATGGCGGACCTGCACAGGTGGTTCAGCGGGCAGCACGCGATCTCACGGCCCATCGAGCAGGCCGACCTGGAAGCGGGCGAGTAAGCTCACCCGTCGGTACACCCATGCGGAGGGCTCACGGATGAGCAGCACACGGCGCCCGGGACGGGCGCGTTGGATGGTTTGGGCGGGCGTGAGCGCCCTTGGCGCTGTCACCCTGTCGGCCTTCGCCCAGGAGACGGCGAGCCCCGAGGCCGCGGCTCCGGCCCTCACGGGCGACCAGCTCGGGCTCTGGACCCTCTTCCGCCAGTCGTTCGACCTGTTCACGATCATCCTGATCCTGGGCTCGATCGCCGCGGTGGCGCTGATCGTGCGCAACATCCTCGAGGTCCGCACGGGCGTGATCATGCCCGCCAAGCGGACCGGGCGCCTGATCGACCTGATCGAGCACGGGCGGTTCGATGACGCGAGGACGTTCGTCAAGCGTGACGACTCGTTCGTGGGCAGCGTGGTCCGCTCGGCGATGCGCGAGAGCGGGCGGGGCAAGGCCGCGATGCGCGAGGCCGCGGAACTGGCCGCGAGCGATCAGTCCGCGCGGTGGTTCCGCAAGATCGAGCTGCTGAACATCATCGGGAACCTTGGCCCGCTCGTCGGGCTCGCGGGGACGGTCTGGGGGATGATCATCGCCTTCACGTCGCTGGGCGCCGCGGACGGGCAGGCGGGGCCTGCGGACCTGTCGCTGGGCATCTCCAAGGCGCTCTTCCACACGCTGCTGGGGCTGATGCTCGCGATCCCGTGCCTGCTGACGTTTGGGATCTACCGCGGCATCGTGGACCGCATCTGCACCCGGGCGATGGTCGAGAGCGCCAGGCTCGTTGAGCTGCTGCCCGCGGGCGATGCACGCAAGGAATCCGGGAACGACGCATGAGGCGCACGGCGCTCCAGAGCGTGCACGGCAGCGCCCACCACACCGGGCGGGTCAACGTCACCCCGCTGATCGACGTGGTGATGGTGCTCATCGTCTTCTACCTCATCGTCGGGCACCTGGTGATGGAGCGTCAGGGCGAGGGTCGTCTGCCCGAGTCCCGCTACGGGCGCGAGCTGGAGCGGTCCGCGACGCCGCTGACGCTTTCGGTCATGGACGATGAGCTGGTGCTGGTCGATGGGCTCGAGACGACGCTCGAGCGCCTGCCCAGCGTGCTCGAGGGTCGGTTGGCGCGCGAGCCGGGCGTGCGGGTGGAGCTGCGCGCCGGGCGGGACCGCCCGTACGCGGCGGTCGAGCCCGTGGTCGAGGCGTGCCGCGAGGCGGGCGTGCGGAGCGTCGAACTGGTGACCGAGCGGTCGGCGGGGGCGAGCGGGTGAGCGAGATCGGCGAAGAACCCCGGGCCCTGGGCGTGGACGCGGGCAGCGAGCCCTCGGGCGCGTTCCGCAAGCGCGGCGCCCTGCACCAGTGGGAGCTGCACTTCGGGCCCAACATGACGCCCATGGTCGACGTGGTCATGGTCATCCTGATCTTCTTCATGGCGTCCACTGCGTTCCTGGGGCCCGAGTGGTTCCTGCAGGCGCACATGGCGCCCGACGAGCGCGAGGGCGGGGCGTTGCGTCCCGACAACCGGTTCCGCCTGCCCGAGGTGCGGTTGGAGGTGCGACTCCGCGCCGCGCCCAGCGGGACGCTGGCCGACGCGTTCGGGCGCGAGGGGCTGACGCTCGACGAGCTGGAAGTGCTCGCGGCGGAGATCGCGGCGGACCTGGTGCCCGAGCAGCCCGCGGGCAGCGCCGAGCCGGTGGTGGTGATCAGCCCGGAGGCGCAGGCGCCGTACAACGACGTGGTGCGCGCGCACGACGCGTGCACGAAGGCGGGGTTCAGGCGGGTGGCGCTGCGCTGATCGCTTACTCGATGGCGCTGGCGAAGATCTGAAACCGCGTGCCGTGGGGCTCGAGCCCGCGCTCCTTGCAGATGCGGTCGCGGATGGCGGCCAGCTCGGGGATGTCGATCGCTTCGACGTCGCCCGTGTCGGTGCGCACGAGCAGGGTGTTGGGCTTTTTACCGAACACGAGCTGGTAGTGGCTCTGCTCGCGATCAAACAGCACACGCTGGATGAGCCCGGCGTCCTCGAGGAGCTTGATCGTGCGGTAAACGGTCGCCTTGGAGACGCGGAAGCCCTCGTCCTTGAGGCGCTGGAGCAGGGCGTCGGCCTCGAAGAGGGTGTCGATGCGGATGATGGTGTCGAGGATCTGGGCGCGCTCGGGGGTGTACTTGAGGCCCTCGTCCTTGAGGGCGCGCCGGAAGACGGCGCAGAGCGGTTCAAAAATCTCGAGTTCGGGCTCGCCTGCTGCCGGCCCGGTGGGCTTGAGGTCCATGGGCGGATTGTAGGGCGTCGGGGCCGGTTCGCCTCGTTGGCTCTACACTCGGCGCGTGAGCAGCGCCGAGCCAGCGATGAACAGCCCGCAGATCCGGGCGGCGGTCCTCGTCGCGGCGCCCGTGCTCGCGCTGCTGGCGCTCATGACAATCCTGGGCTCGCTGGGCAAGGACCCGGCGCCCGACCCGCTGACGGCGCTGGGGCTGATCGTCTCCGGGATCGGCCCGCCGCTGGCAGTGTGTGTGATTCTGCTGCTGTCGTGCCTGGGCTGGGGCTCGGTGCTGCGGCGGGGCTTTGCTGAGGCGCCCGACGCGTGGACGATCCAGCTCGGGCTCGGGATCGCGCTGCTGATCACGCTCACGCTGGTCGTGGGCGCCCTCGGGCTGCTGATCGCGCCGGTATCGATCGGGGTGGTGGGCGTCGGGCTCGGGCTGCTCGGGTGGCAGCTGCGGGGGGTCGAGTTCGGAGCAACGAGCGTTCGCGTGAGCCGGGTGTGGCTGCTGGGGCTGCCCAGCGCCGCGCTGCTGCTGCTGGCGGCGATGGCGCCCCCGGGCTGGCTGTGGGACTCGGAGTTTGGGGCGTACGACGCGCTGAGCTACCACCTGCGCCTGCCCCAGGAGTGGCTGGCGAGCGGTCGGATCGAGCCCGCCCCGCACAACGTGTACTCGTACCTGCCCAGCGGGATCGAGGGCGTGTACGCGCTCATCGGGTCGATGACGCTGGCGCCGACGGACGACGCGGGGGCGGCAAGCGGGCTGCTGGCGGGCTCGGGCTGGCGGGTGATCGCGGCGCAGATGTTCCACGCGGGTCTGGCGCTGGTCACGGCGTGGACGCTGCACGCGTTTGTGCGCCGGGTGCTTGTCAAGGGTGGCGTTGAGGCGCTGCACGCGGGGCGGTGCGGGGTGGTTGCGGGAGTCGCGCTGCTGGCGACGCCGTGGGTTGTGGTTGTGGGGTCGCTGGCGTACAACGAGATGGGCGCCGCGGCGCTGGGCGCCGCGGCGATGCTGGTGGCGGTCGAGGACAGGATCAGACCGGTCTGGCGGGGCGTGCTGAGCGCGGTGCTCGTGGGCGGGGCGTGCGCGGCCAAGCCGACGGCGATCTTCCTCGTCGCGCCCGTGGTCGGGGTGCTGCTGCTGGGCAGCGCGCCTGTGCGGGACTGGGGGCGCCTGATCGGGCCCGGGGTGATCGTGGGCGTGCTGATGCTGTCGCCCTGGCTGGAGCGCAACGCGACGCACGGGGGAAACCCGGTCTTCCCGCAGATGACGGGCGTGTTTGGCAGCGCTCACTGGGACGACGAGCAGGTGGATCGCTACCGCGGCGCGCACCGGTTCGAGGGCGGGGCCGTCGATCGCGTGCAGACGCTCGTGTGGACCAGCCCCGACGCGCCACCCGACGCACCAAGCGTCGAGCGCTGGCGCGGGGCGATGAACCCGCAGTTCGGGGTGATCTTCCCCGCGGCGCTGCTGGCGGGGGTGATCGCACTGCTCTGCCTGAGCACCCACAAGCCCGCGGCGTATCTGCTGCTCGGGCTGGGGCTGCAGGCGGTCGCGTGGATGATGTTCACGCACCTGCAGAGCCGGTTCCTGATCCCTGGGGTGCTGCCCGGGGCGGCGCTGCTGGGGCTGGCGCTGGGGGGCGTGCGCACGAAGCGGTCGCGCGGACCGTTGGGGGTTGCGTGGGTGATCGTGATCGCGGCGCAGGCGGGGCTGGGTGTGTGGGTCTTTGCGGGTCAGCGGGGCGGGAGGCCCAACTTCGGGCTGCTGGGCCGGGTTGGGATGATGCGGGGTGAGCCGTACGACCCGTTGGTCGGGCGGGCGGATCCCACGGCGTTCATGAACAACGAGCTGGACGAGGGGTCGAGGGTCCTGTACGTGGGCGACAGCGCGGCACTGTACAACGTGCACGACGCGCTGGTGTCCACGACGTGGGACCGCTCGCCGCTGGGCGAGATCGCCCGGGAGACGGGTGAAACAGAGAGGTGGTCCCACGCGCTGCGCGCGCGGGGCGTGACGCACGTGTACGTCGATCTGGGCGAGGTGCGCCGCCTGACGCTCAGCGGGTGGCGCGACCCGGGCGTGGGTTCTGAATCGCTGGCCCGGTGGCTGGAATCGCTCGGCGAGCCGATACAGATCTGGCCCGAGGAGGGCGAGACCAGGCAACTCCTGTACAGGCTGGGCGGATGAGCGAGACCGACGATCAGCGTGGGGGCGGGGCCGAGGGCGAGGCGCGATCGCCCCGGCGGCGCGCGCTGATGGGGGCGATCCAGATCGCGGGGTTCCTGGGCGGGATCGGGCTGCTGGTGTGGGTGGTCATGGCGGCGCTGAGCCCGGAGAACCGGGAGCTGCTCACCAGGCTGGGCGACGCGACGCCCGGGCAGGTCGGGCTGCTGCTGCTGTGCTCGGTCGCGACGCTGGTGCTCAACGGGAGCATCTTCTGGGTGACGCTGCTGCCCGAGAAGCGCATCGGGCACACGGACATCCAGGCGACCAACGCGATCGCGACGCTGCTGAGCTATCTGCCGTTCAAGCTGGGGCTGATCTTCCGGATCGTGGTGCACAACAAGCGTGACGGCGTGCCACTGCTGACGATCGGGGCGTGGTACCTGGCGATCAGCGCGCTGATCATGACCAACCTGGGGCCGCCGGTGCTGGCGAGTCTGTGGCGCGGGGGCGTGGACACGCTGTGGTGGGTGAGCGCGATCGGCGGCGCCGCGCTGCTGACGGGGATGATGGCGCTGGTGTGCGTGCCGCTGAGCGGCGAGGCGGGCATGGCGCGGATCCACCGCTGGCTGGACCCGATCCCGCTTAGGCCCCTGCACACGTTCATGCGGACCGAGTCGTTCGCTCGCATGCACGCGGGCTTCGGGATGCTGGCCCACCCGTGGGCGACGCTGTGGGCGACGGTCATGCGTCTGGCGGACATCGCGGCGCAGACCGCCCGGTTTGTGATCGCGGCCCAGATCCTGGGCATCGAGCTGGGCTGGGAGTCGGCGACGCTCATCGCGACGACATACTTCATGATCGGGATGGTCAGCCCGTTCGGCATGATCGGCACGCGCGAGGGCGGGACGCTCGGGCTCCAGACCCTGCTGGGCGTCGAGCTGGTCGCCCGGAGCGATGGCGACCCGCTGGCGCTGATCGTGCTGTTCGTCTCGGCGACCGAGTCGATCGTGTACTTCGCGGGCGCGGGGCTGGGGGTGATCTGGCTGCGGGCCGACCGCCTGCTGATCCGGCGCGGGGACGCGGCGGGGCCCGGATCGACCGTATCATCGCCCGATGCGGATCGCCCTGGCCCCACTGAACCCGACCGTCGGCGCCCTTGAGCACAACGCGTCGCTGATCGTCGACGCGATCGGGCGGGCGAGGGACGCGAGCTGCGACGTGCTCGTCACGCCCGAGCTGGCGCTGTCGGGCTACCCCCCAAAGGACCTGCTGTACCGGCGGAGCTTCATCGACGCGTGCGCCGCCGCGGCCAAGCGGGTCGGGGAGCACCATACCGACGGGATCACGCTGATCCTGGGCACGCCCCTGCCCACGGACCCGACCGATACGGACTCGGGGGTCGCCAACAGCCTGGTGGTGTACCGCGACGGGCGGCTGGTTGACTACTACGACAAGCGCCTGCTCCCGACGTACGACGTCTTCGACGAGGACCGGTACTTCACGCCCGGCAGAAGAGCGGTCGTCTTCGAGACCAAGGGCAAGCGGATCGGGCTGGCGATCTGCGAGGACCTGTGGAAGGGCGAGGACGCGGGCTTCGCCTGGCGGTACCGCACCAGCGGCGACCCGGTCGCGGAGCTGGAGCAGCTGGGCGTGGACGTGCTGATCAGCCCCTCGGCCAGCCCGTTCACGCTGGGCAAGGGGGAGCGGCACCACGAGCTGGTCTCGCGCCACGCCAAGCGCCTGGGCGCGCACGTGCTGAGCGTCAACCAGCTGGGGGGCGACGACGACCTGGTCTTCGACGGGCACACGCTGATCTACTCCCCCGACGGGAAGCTGCGCCGGGCCGGCGGGCTGTTCGGCGGCGGGCCCGAGGGCGGGCTGCTGGTGTGCGACTTCGATCGCGCTACGCCCGAGCCGGCGCCCGACCCTGTCGTCGCGCTCGACGACATGGAGCTGCTGTTCCGGGCGCTGGTGCTGGGGGTGGGCGACTACCTGCGCAAGACCGGGTTTGAGCGCGCGCTGGTGGCGCTGTCGGGTGGGATCGACTCGGCGCTGACGGCCGTGCTGGCGTGCGCCGCGATCGGCAGCGAGCACGTGACCGGCGTCAGCCTGCCCGGGATGTACTCGTCGGACCACTCGATGGTGGACGCGACGGAGCTGGCGTCAAACCTGGGGATGCCCTGCCTGAGCGTGCCCATCCGCGAGGGCGAGAACGCGCTGGCGGGGATGCTGAATCCGGCCCTGGCGGAGCTGGGGCAGAGGCCGCTGGGCGAGGAACTGCCCGATGTGGCGCAGGAGAACCTGCAGAGCCGCGTGCGGGGGGTGGTGATGATGGCGCTGTCCAACCGGACGGGCGCGATCCTGCTGACCACGGGCAACAAGAGCGAGCTGGCGGTCGGGTACTGCACGCTCTACGGCGATATGAACGGCGGGCTGGCGG
>JAJDDH010000404.1 GCA_029260415.1 Phycisphaerales bacterium
GTGCTGTAGTGCAGGAGGTACTTGTTGGCGGGGTCGAGGGGGTGATCGATCATGAAGCTCTTGGTGCCCGAGGAGCCGAGGCGACCGTTGGCGTACACACCGAAGGCGGCGGCATTGGTCGCCTGGCCGTACACGCCGTAGCCGCTGCCGGTGCTGGGGGCCTCGCCTCGGACGCCCGCAGCGCCGGCGTCGGTGCTGTTGGTGATGCCGCGAACGCCGTAGGTGATGCCGGAGTTTGAGTCGGCCTCGGCATGGACGGCGGTGCCTGTGTTGCTCTGCACCGAGAACTCGCCGGCGACGGCGGCGCCCGTGGAGGCGGTGGACCTGGCGAGGATCGTGACGGCGCCAGCCAGGGCGTTGTCGGCGATGATCGCGGTGGCGTGGGAGCCCGCGTCGACGTGGAGCGTGGTGTTGCCGGGCTCGATCTCGCCCATGGCGATGCGTCCGTTCTCCTGGACGCGGAGCAGTTCCTGGCCCAGCCCGCCGACGGCGTGACGGCGGACGGAGAACTCCTTGCCGGAACTGCTGGCGTTCGAGTCGATCACAATCTCGGCATTGCCCAGCGCGGCCATCGAGAGGATGTCGGCGCTGCTGGACAGGTTTCCGAACTGGACCACGCCAGGGACGGAATCGAGATCGACGCTGAAGCGGTCGTCCGCGGGTCCGATGTCGAGGTTGAACGAGGGCTCGCGCCCGAGGCCGAGGTGCCCGTTTGAGCCCTCGACGTGCAGTCGCAGCACCTCGGCGCCGAGTCCGCCGCTGTAGGTCTGGAAGTCTGCGGGGTCGCCGCCGCGCAGGATCACGCGGGTGGTGAGGTCGCCGTCCGCGTCGGCGGTCTGGAGCTCCATGGCGCGCGAGCCGCCCAGCGGCGTATTCATGGTGATGCCGACGGGATCGATAGCGCCCGGGGCGCGGATGGCAAGAGGGATGGTCGGGTTGGACTCGCCCACACCGACAAAGCCTCCGGTGATCCAGGTATCGGCGCCGTTGAAGGACCAGTGCGAGTCGCCGGGATCGCCCTGCGGCCCGGTGAGACCCTGGTCACCCTGAACGCCCTGCGGACCTTGCGGTCCTTCGGGGCCGGTCAGACCGATCGGGCCCTGCGGGCCTTCGGGTCCGGTCAGACCGGTCGGGCCTTGCGGTCCCTCGGGGCCAGCGGAGCCGGTCGGGCCCTGTGGCCCTTCGGGCCCGGTCGGGCCCGCGGGTCCGGGGTTGCCGTTGAGCGCGTAGAGCGCGTACGGCGTGGGCTGGACGGACTGGCGCGGGGTGAGCGTGGTGAACGGGGGCTCGGCGCCCATGCCATCCCAGGCGGGGGTGCGGACCGCAATCTCGAGCCAGCGGGCGTCGCCTGCGAAGACGCCCGCGCCGAAGTCGAGCTCGCTGCGGAAGACGCCGTCGAAGAGCATGGCCTCGTTGATCGTGATCGTCGTTCCGACCTGCAGGCCCAAGGTGGACGCGTCGTGGAGCGTGAACCGGAAGTCGGCGTCACCCGAATACGGGACCCCGGCCTGGTTCAGCACACCCTGGTAGGTGAAGGCTTCCGTGACCGGCTCGCTGGCGATGATGGGCGGGGTCAGGACCGCGACGCCCGCGAGGGCGGTGAGTCGCAGCGGGGTGGCTCGAAGGATGGTGGCGGCGATCCGGTTCATGTTCTGGCTCCTCGACTGGCGCCGGCGTGCGGGTGGTGGGTCGGGCGACCGCAGACCGGCGGTCGCTCTCTGGTCCGGCCTCTGACAGTGACACGGAGGGGGGGAGCGCGGGGCGCAATGAAACTCAAGAGAATGGGAAGTACCGGCGTGCCCGCGGTTGACGTGAGGGCGCCGATCCGGTCGATTCCCGACCGGGCGACCGGTTCCGGGGCCTTGTGGGGGCATTTCTGAGGTTGTTCGGTACACTCGGGCAACCAACAGAAGGAGAACGCCCCACGTGGACGGATCAGCGGCTCAACCCAACCACGCGTCTCCGGGCGATGAGCGGCTGTTCTCGGAGGCGTACACGCAGCTCATGGAACTGGCCCGGGGGCAGTTCCGGGGCCAGCGGCCCGATCAGACGCTGCAGCCCACGGCTCTGGTGCACGAGGTCTACCTGAAGATGGTCGAGGGGAACGGCGCCCCGCCCAGGGACCACGACCACCTGCTTGCGGTCGCGGCGACGGCGATGCGCCAGGTGCTCATCGATCACGCCCGGGGTCGCGGCGCACAGAAACGGGGCGGCGGGTGGGCGCGGATGACCCTCTCGGACATCAGCACGCCCAGTGAAGAGTGGGACGTGCTGGAGCTGAACGAGGCGATCCACAGGCTCGCCAGTATCGATGAACGTCAGGCGAGGATCGTGGAACTCCGATTCTTCGGGGGGCTGACCGGAGAACAGACCGCCCGGGTCCTGGGCGTGTCTGAACGAACGGTCCAGCTCGACTGGCAGATGGCCAAGGGCTGGCTGTGGAACGAGCTGCGAGGGGAGCGACCCGGATGAACAGCGCGGACTATGCGCGCGTGCGGGAGGTCTTTCACGAGGTCTTCGAGCTGCCCGAGCAGCAGCGGGACGCCCGCATCATCGAGCTGTGCGCGGGTGACGAGGCGCTCCGCGACGCGGTCGTGCGCCTGCTTGACGGGCAGTCACACGCCGATGCGCAATGGGGGCTTGATGACGTAGCGGTTGGGAGCCACCCGGAGATCCCGGGGTACCGGATCACGGGCGTGCTCGGCGAGGGGGGCATGGGGACCGTCTTCCGGGCCGAGCAGCTCGAGCCGCGGCGCGAGGTGGCGCTCAAGGTGATCCGCGGTGGGCTCGTGACCGACCAGATCGTGCGCCGCTTCCGTCGTGAGGCGGAGGTGCTCGCCCGCCTGAGCCATCCCGGTATCGCGCCCGTCCACGCGGTTGGGATCGCGGGCGCGGGGCGGCGGCGGATCCCGTTCATCGCGATGGAGCTGGTGGAAGGCGAATCGCTGACCGCATACGCCCAGAGCCGGTCGCTGGGGACGAGCGAGCGGCTCGGCCTGATCGCTGACGTGTGCGACGCGGTCGGGCACGCGCACGAGCGGGGCGTGATCCATCGCGACCTCAAGCCCGCGAACATCCTCGTGGACGAGTCGGGGCGGCCCCGGGTGCTGGACTTCGGGATTGCGCGCCTGACCGAGCACGATGTGAGCACGGTGACGCTGCGCACGGAGGCCGGACAGCTGCTGGGGACGGCGTCGCACATGAGCCCGGAGCAGGCCGCGGGTGACCCGGGGGCCATCGACGGGCGCAGCGACGTGTACGCGCTCGGGGTGGTGATGTTCGAGCTGCTGACCGGGCGCCTCCCCCACGACACCGAGGGGATGGGCGTGCTCGATGCGTTGCGTGTCATCCGCGAGGACGAGCACACGAGGCTCAGGAGCATCGACTCCACGCTGGGCGGGGACGTGGAGACCATCGCGGGCAAGGCGCTCGAGAAGGAGCCGGACAGGCGGTACGCGTCCCCGGGGGCGATGGCGGCGGACATCCGTCGCTTCCTCGCGAACCAGCCGATCCTCGCCCACCCCCCCAGCACGGTGTACCAGCTCCGGAAGTTCGCCCGGCGCAACCGGGCGCTCGTCGGCGGTGTGGTCGCGGTGATCGTGACGCTGACCGGCGGGCTGGTCGCGACTGGCGTCGCTCTTACTCGGGAGGCGGGGACCAGACGGGCCGCCGAGCAGAACGCCGAGCGGGTTGAGGCGATCAACAAGTTCCTGCTTCAGGATCTGTTCTACGCGGTGGACCCGTCTGATCTGGGGCCCGACGCGACGCTGACGGAACTGGTCGATCGGGCGGCGCCCAGGATCCCGGACCGGTTCGGGGATGACGCGGACATGCTCGCCCGCGTGTACGCGCTGCTCGGGGTGATGCGCACCAAGCTCGTGAGGTTTCCCGACGCGATCGGGAGCTTCAATGCATCTGTTGCGGCGCTGCCCGACGCGGTCGACCTGACGTCCGAGCAACGCGCCGAGATCTATGCGGATCGGGCGCACGCGTACAGGTACAACGGGCAGTTCGACGAGGCCGAGGCCGATCTGGAGCGGGCACTGACCATCCTGTACCCGGACGGCGATCCGGACTGGGAACGGCGCCCGAAGCTCGCCGCCCTCCAGGCTGTGCTCCATCACAACAGGAATCAGTTTGAGGACGCGGAGAGGTTCTTTGCGATCGCCACGCGCGGGTACCAGCGAGAGGGCAGCGAGGAGCCGGTTCTCCTGGGCGCGCTGCTGTCCCAACGGATCTCACTGCTCGCGTCGATGCAGCGGCTCGAGGAGGTTCTCGAACTCGCGGACACGATGATCGAGCTGTCAGAGCGACTCTCCGGGAATGCGCGGACGGTGCAACGCAACTTCGGCATGTTCTGGAAGGTCAGGACGCTGGCCTCGCTCGGGAGAGCCGCGGAGGCCGCGGAGTACGTCCCGGACGTGGTCGCCGGCTTCGCGGAGTTGCACGGCGTTGGCTCACCCCAGCACGGCAACGCGCTCCAACTCGCCGGGCACGTGTACCGGCGGGCGGGACGAACCGAGGAAGGCGTCAACGCGCTTGAGCAGTCGATCCCCATGATCGAGGCGGCCTACGGCAAGTACCACTACGAGGTCGAGAAGGCGTACAACCTGCTCAGCCATGGCCTCGAGGAGCTCGGGGGAGGGGACGCGTATCTCCGGGCAGAGACGCGGCACAAGCTGCTGCGGCTGTACGTGGCTGGCCCGGGCGAGGGCGATTCGGTGAGGCAGGCGAGCCGTGAGGCTGCGGAGTTGCTTGGTCTCTCCGAGTGGCGGAGGGCGATGACCGATGAGTTCGCATCTATGAGCAGGGATCATCCGAAGCGAGCTCGCTTTGGCGCGTACGTCGCTGTAGCGCTTGACACGGCTGGCGACGAGACGGTGGATCTGGTTTCACTGTGCCGGGAAGCGTCCGCGTCGATCCCTCACGCCGAGCGTTCCGGGGAGGTGGGTCAGTTGTTCGAGAAGGAGTGCCTGCCGCTCGTGCGGGCACGGGGCACGCCGGCTGATGTTCGCGCGATCAGCGACGTGCTCGGGTCGGTGCACGAATAGGTTCCTCGGATCGAACGATCGGATCTGCAGTGACAGATGTCGCTGAGAGTCGACGCAGAGGCCCACACCTGCAGGAACAACCCGGTCGGTCTCTTGCCCGGGCTTGCCAGTGAGCCCGCTGCGCTGTGGGGCGCCGCGGTCAGCATCGCCGCCGGCCCGCCATACCGCTGCGCGGGCAAGAACGACTGGGGCCCAGGCATCTCGGCTCGCACGCTCTGGATGGCATTCGAACGGTACGCGGTGAGCTTGGTCGTCCGGCTCGCGGTTGCTCGGACATGGTCGCGCACAGCACCACCGGCGCCAACGAACCGGGCTTCCGACCTGGCGACCCCGTCAGGATGTGCGTGTGATCGTGCCCGTCTCGCGCACGGGGGGTCTGCTCACCGCGTCCGCGTCGTCGGGCTGGATTGCTCGCATCGCGGGGGTGTCCATGTCGTCGAACTGCCCGTCTCGGACCGCTCGGACAAACCCCCACACGGCCAGCGCCGCCAGCACGAGTGCCACGGGCAGCATGATGTAGATCACGCTCATGTCAGTTCCCTCTCCCGATAGGGCGCATCGCGATCGCAAGCACGGTGAGCGAACTCAGCGGCATCAGCACCGCCGCTCCGAGCGGGCTCAGGAGACCACTCATCGCCAGGCTTGCCGCGCCGGCGTTGTACGCGAGCGAGACGCCGAGGCAGACTCGGATGCGGACCAGGGCCTTCCGGGAGGTTTGAAAGAGCTCCCCGATCGGGTCGAGCCCCGCTCGCTGGATCGAGATGTCCGCGGCTTCGAGGCTCGCTTCAGACCCGCCGTGCACGGCGATGCCGACGTTCGCCGTCGCCAGCGCCGCGGCGTCGTTCACGCCATCGCCCACCATGACCACGTGCGATCGAGCTCGCCCCCTGGCGTGTGAGCCCCGTCGGGAGGTGAGCTCCCGAACCCGAGCGACCTTTGTTTCGGGTGTGCATTCGCCCTCCCCACCGATGCCCAACGACTCGCCCACCCGCTGCACGACCTCGGGTCGATCGCCCGACAGAATCTCAGCCTCCCAGCCGGCGGCCTTGAGCTGCGAGAGCAGCAGCACGCTCCCGTCTCGCAGCCGGTCGCCCAGGGCCATCGCGGCGACAAGCAGCCCGTCCCTGGCAACGAAGACCGGCGTCGCGCCCTCACTCGCCTGCGCCCGTCCCCAATCCAGCAGCGACGCATCGGGGACGACACCCAGCTCTCGGAGCAAGCTCTCCGAGCCAACTCCATAGCTCGATCCGCCGACGTCCCCTTGGATGCCGAGCCCCGGATGGCTGAGAACGGATCTGGCCTGAAGGTGATCGACTGCCCCGGTCTGGAGTCCGCGCTGGATTGCTCGCCCAATCGTGTGCGCCGTGTGCGCCTCGATCGCGGCCACCGCTGGCCAGGCCGAGGCGTCTCCGGCTCTGTCGATGATGCGGAATCCACCCTCCGTGAGGGTGCCGGTCTTATCGAGAAGCAGGCGCCCGCGCCCGGAGAGCACCTCGATGGCGGCGCCGTCCTTGACGAGGATACCTCGCCGGGCCAAAGACCCGAGGGTGACGGTCAGCACCATAGGGGTGGCAAGCCCGAGGGCGCATGGGCAGCAGACAATCAGGAGAGCGGTCGCGTGACCGATGGCCGTCTCGATCCCCGCCGATTGCCAGAGCAGGAACGTGACGAGCGAGAGCATGAGCACGGCGGGGACGAACCAGCCGGCCAATCGATCCGCCAGCAGCACGATCCCCGCGCGGGTCTCGGTGGCTCTGGCGATCAGGTCCATCAGGCGTCCGGCGCGGGTGTCCTGACCCGCTGTGCTGACTCGCACCCGGATGGGCGATCCCAGATTGACGGTCCCGGCGCAGACTGGGGAGCCGGGACCGACCGCCTCGGGGCGGGACTCACCCGTGAGCAGGGCGGTGTCGATGCTGCTGTGTCCGAGCTCGACCACGCCGTCCGCGCCGATGCTCTCTTCGGCGCGGATCTCGATGAGGTCTCCCGCCTCGAGCGACTCGGTCGGCGTCTCCGTCACCGCCCCATGTTTCTCGATCCGGCGCGACGTGCTCGGCGTGAGCGAGAAGAGCAGTTCCAGAGCAGAGGCGGCGCGTCGCTGCTGGGTGTGCTGGATCCAACGCCCCACGAGCAGGAGAAACACCAGCGCCGAGAGTGAATCGAAGTAGATCTCTCCATGCCCGCGGATCGCGTTGCTCAAACCCCAGATCGTTCCGATGCCCAGCGATATGGCGATCGGCAGGTCCAGGCTCGCAGTTCGGGTGCGGATTGAGGCCAACGCGCCTCGGAAGAAGACCGACCCGGGCCAAACGACGGCGATCGTCCCGAGCGCGGCGCTCACCGCTCGGAACAGGCGGGCGTGCCCCGGGGCCATGCCGTCGAAGAGTCCTCCGTACATCGCGACCGCG
>JAJDDH010000405.1 GCA_029260415.1 Phycisphaerales bacterium
GCGTCGTCGATCCGCTTGATGTCGATCAGGTACCCGGTGCTGGGGTCGGGCTCGCCGCGGCAGACAACCTCGATCTCGCCCGTGAGCCCGAGGGCGCGGACCGGGGGCTTGCCCCCGTAGCCGTTGAGCCCGCCCGCGCTGGAGCCGTCGTGGGCGATCGAAAAGCGAACCGTGCGTCTGAGCTCGACCATCGGGCGAACTGTAGGGAGCGGGGGCGCGTGTTCGCGATGGGCGTTGCCCGCCGTACACTGTTGACAGGCCCGTTCCGGGCGAGAGGACACGACCATGGCGCTGTGCAGATGCTCATCGAACAACCCGCTCTGGCTGACGGTCGTCCTGGGCGGGGTCACCGCCGCGCTGGTGGGGGGCATGAACAAGGGCAGCGACATGAGCCAGCCCGAGACCCCGACCACGGCCGCGACGGACGCCCAGATGAAGGACCCCGCCTTCGTCCTGGGCTACGCCATGCCCCGCATCGACGGCGAGCCGCAGGACCTGTACGACTACAAGGGCCAGGTCGTGCTGATCGTCAACGTCGCGAGCCGGTGCGGGCTCACCCCGCAGTACGAGGCCCTCGAGAAGCTCTACCGCGAGCATTCGGACGACGGCCTGGTCATCCTGGGCTTCCCCGCCAACGATTTCGGCAAGCAGGAGCCGGGCTCCAACGCCGAGATCCTTGAGTTCTGCACGTCTCGCTTTGACGTCAGCTTCCCCATGTTCGAGAAGATCAGCGTCGTGGGCGAGACCGCCCACCCGCTCTACGAGCGCCTGCGCGAGCTGGAGATCGAGGAGGTCGGGGGCAAGCCCGGGCAGCTCGGGGGCGACCCGGGCTGGAACTTCACCAAGTTCCTGGTGGACCGCTCGGGCAGGGTCGACTCGCGGTACTCGCCGCGCGTCACGCCCGACGACGAGCGCCTGACGGACCGGATCGCCGAGCTGCTCAAGACCGAAGGCTGACCCCGGAGCCGCGGACGGATGCCCACGTTCGAGTACACAGCACTTGACACCGCGGGCGCCCGCGTGAGCGGGGCCCTCGGGGGCGCCAGCGAGAGCGCCGTGCTGGCGGAGCTTGAGACCCGCCGCCTCACGCCCATCCTGGTGCGCGAGAAACGGGAGAAGACATCGCTGCGCCGCGGCGTGCCTGCGCGATCGCTCGCATCGAGCTACATCCAGCTGGGCGACCTGCTCGTCGCGGGCGTGCCCGTGATGCGATCGCTCACGCTGCTGAGCCGCCAGAAGAGCTCGCCGCGCCTGTCGAGCGTCTACCGCACGATCGCGGAGTACGTCTCGGACGGGGGTGACTTGGGCGAGGCGATGAGCCAGCACCCGGACGTGTTCCCCAGGACCCACGTCGCGATGGTCAGCGCGGGCGAGAAGGGGGGATTCCTCGAGCAGGTGTTTCAGCGCCTGGGCGCCTTCGTCCAGGGCCAGGCTGAGCTGCGCGGCAAGCTCATGGGCGGGATGATCTACCCCGCGGTTCTGATCGTCTTCGGGGTCGCGATCCTCAGCGTCATCTTCGGGATCTTCATCCCCAAGTTCGAGCCCCTGTTCCAGCGACTCGATGAGCTGCCCGCGATCACGTCGTTCGTCCTGGGCGTCTCCAAGATCATCTCGGGGTACGCGTGGCTGGCGGCGATCCTGATCGTCGCGGGTGTCTTCGGCGTGATCGCGCTGCGCCGCAACCCGGCGGGGATGCGCCGGCTCGCGGTGCTGATCAACCGCACGCCCCTGGTGGGGGCGCTGACGCGGGACATCGCCGCGGCCCGGTTCTGCCGGATGCTGGGGACGATGGAGTCCAACGGCGTGCCGCTGATCCAGGCGATGGGCATCGCCCGCGACGCCGCGGGGCACCTGCTGCTCGAGGAGGCGATCGAGAAGGCGATCGAGTCGGTCCGCGCGGGCGAGGCGCTGGCGCCCCCGCTGGGCGCCTCGGGGATGTTCAGCGAGGACACGGTCGAGATGATCTCGGTGGGCGAGGCGGCGGGCAACGTGGACCAGGTGCTGCTGAACATTGCGGGCGCCATCGAGCGACGGGTGGACCACCAGTTCTCGATCGGGGTCCGCCTGATCGAGCCGCTGCTGCTGGCGGTGATCGCGGTCGTGATCGCGACTGTGGCCGTCTCGCTCATCCTGCCGATGATGCAACTCAGCGGCTCGGCCTAAACCGGCGCCGCGACCGACGGTATGAAAGTAACGCCAAGCTCGACAATCGCCCTTGCGGCGTCGGCGGGGAGTTGCTAGTGTGGACTAAGACTAGTGCTGGCTAATCTCTGGAACGCCCTGACCGCGAGGGGGTTCCGGGATTCGTCTCTCAGATGCCCCGACTCCGGGGACCGACTCGACCCGCCCGGGGGGCGGATGCGACAGACCAAGGATGGTCAGGCCCGGCTCCCGCCAGGCGCCTGAAAGAAAGGAAGCTTGCCGATGCGAAACCCGACCCGCACACGCCGTCAGCCCAGGGTCGCCCGGGCGTTCAGTCTGATCGAGATCATGATCGTGCTGGCGATCATGCTGGTGCTCGCGGGCATCGTGGGGTTCGCGGTCTTCGGGCAGCGTGACAAGGCGGACATCCAGGCGACGCGCGTGCAGCTCGAATCGTTCGAGAGCGCGATGCGCGCGTTCCGACTCGACTACCGGCGCTACCCGACGGAGGAGGAGGGCGTCGCCGCGCTCTGGAGCAAGGAGACGCTCGATCCCGAGGCGGACGCGACGGTCTGGTCCGGCTACATCGAGACGCCCGTCGCCCGCGACCTCTGGGGCAGCGAGTGGGGCTACTCGACCGAGTCCGACGAGTTCGCCATCGACGACGAGGACACGCCCGCCGGCCCGACGTTCGACATCTGGTCCTTCGGTCCCGACAAGGAAGACGGGACCGAGGACGATATCCACCTCCGAGCCAGCTCTGGTGACGAGGACGAGTTCGGCGGCGACCTCCTGTCGCCCAGCGGGCCGTAAGCCATCACGGGGGGCGGTTCGCCCCGCAGTCAGTTCACCCAATCCGGCGGAGCGGGATGATGCGCAGCAGGGGGTTCACACTCCTCGAGATACTTGTGGCACTCGGCGTGCTGGGCGTCGTGCTGGGTCTCTCGCTGCCCGCGGTCAGCGCGCGCCTGGATCGAGGCTCGTTCGACGCGAACGCTGAACGCGTGGTCGGGGCGCTGCGCCTGGCCCGGGACGAGGCGCGGAACGCGGGCCGGCCGGTGCGTGTGCGGGCCACGACGCAGGCGACGGGACCGACCGCGATCGAGTGGTCATTCCAGGCCGGGGCAGACGCGGACGGGGACACGCCCCCCGAGCCCGAGTGGACCGCGCTCGTCGAGATTCCCCGGGGAAACTCGGTCACCGACCAGGACCCGGCGGCGCTGGCGACCACCGGGTTTGGCGAGCCGGTAATGCAATTCCAGAACGAACCGGCGCTCGCCCCCGAGTTCGACGAGACCGGCGAGAGCACGCTCGCGCTGTGCGTCTTCATGCCCGGGGGCGAGGCGGTGGTCAACGGACCGATCTGGCTCGTGGACGCGGAGGGCGAGGGACTTGTTGATGCCGAGCGCTGGGTCGGGCTCACGATCAGCCCGTGGACGGGTCGGATCACCAGCGAGCGCGGCACACGAGTGCAGCTCACCGAGTCGGCGGCGCCCGAACCGGATGGGACGGATGAACGGTTCGACGCGTGGGAGACCGGGCCAGAGGTGGCGCCATGAGCACCCGCTGCGCGCGCGCCGTTCTGCTGCTCGAGGTGCTGGTCTCGCTGGCGATCCTCGTGACAATGTCGATGGCGATCGGCGCCGTCGTGGGCGACGCGGGTGACCGCCTCATCCGCTCGGCCCAGCGCGTTGAGGCGGAGGACCTGGCGCGCAGCGCCCTGGCGCAGATCGAGGCGGGCATCGCGACCCCCGAATCGCTCAGCGGCCCGGTTCCCGCGTGGGACCGCGAGGCGGCGCTGGTCGAGCTGGGCGACGAGCTGGGCCCCCGATCCTCAGACGAGATCGGTCTCGACTCGGGCAGCGCCGAGCCCAGCGGATGGCTGCTCGAGATCGAGGCGCAGCCCTCGCCTTATGACGGGCTGACGCTCATCAGCGTGCGCGCGGTTCGTGAGGACGACCCGGGCGTGAACGCGGTGCTGCACCAGCTCGTGCGCATGGGGGTCGAGGGCGCCGAGGGCGTGGGCGATCTGGACGAAATCACCGAGCGGGCGGGCCAGGGGCGGCGCCCATGACCCGCGCTCGATGCAAACGCCGCGCCTTCACGCTCATCGAGGTCCTGCTGGCGCTCGCGCTGCTGGCGGGGGTCATGGGCGGCGCGCTCGGGCTGCTGTCGGACCTCACGCGACGTCAGGACCACATCCGGACGCACAGCGAGCGATCCCTCGACGGCGGCGCGCTCGTCGACCGACTGGAGCGGGCGCTGCAGTCCAGCTACGCCCAGAACGCGGCGGGCGAGGCGGGCGTCCGGGGCGACGACCACTCGATCCGTGTCATGCACCGGGGGGTCATCGGGCACGCGGAGGCGACCGGGGGCGACCGACTCACGATCGAGATGCACTGGTCAGAGACCGACCGCGTCGTGACGGGAACGTTCTCGGGCGACGGCGTCGACAGCGCGTCCGAGCCGCTGGCGCGCCGCGTCGAGCGCCTGCGCTTCCGGTACTTCCACGGCGCCCGCTGGCGGTCGTCGTTTGATTCCGTCGCTCGGGGCGAGCTGCCCAGCGCGATTGAGATCTCGATCTGGTTCGAGCCAGCAATCAACGCCGCGCCCGAGACGCGGACACCGGACGCCGGGTTTGATGATGTCCTGTTCCCGGACGACGCGTCGGACCTGCCGACCCGGAGCCCGGACCGGGTTCGCATCATGGTCGTGCCCGACGCGCCGGGCGCCTCGTGGGAGGTGGGCGGATGAGCAACGCACTGCCACCCAACCCGGTTCGGTCCCGCGGGCTGGTCATCCTCGTCGTGATGGTGGTCGTCACACTCTCGGCGCTGATCGGCTCGTCCGTGCTGCTCCTGGGCGAGAACGCGAGCGTCTCCGCGACGCACGACCGGCGCTCGGCGCAGTCCAGGCTCGCGGCGTGGTCGGGCGTGCAGGCGGTCATGGCGCGCCTGCACGAGCAGCGCGACGACCTGCTCGACGGCGGCGCGCCCGTGCTGCCCGAGTCGTGGACCTTCCCCGTCGAGAGCGATATCGCGCCCGCGTTCCGCGTGGTCGGGGCGGAGGGTCGGCTCGCGGCGACGAGCGAGAACGCCAAGCTCGACGTGAACCTCGCGACCGCCGAGATGCTCGAGGCCCTGCCCATGATTGACGCGGACCTGGCCCGCGCGATCGTCGGCGCCCGCCCGTTTGAAAGCGTCGCGGAGCTGGGCTCGGTCCCCGGGGTAACCCCCGCGCTGCTCTACGGCGATCGCGGCGGGGAGCTTGAGCCCGACATGCTCCCGCTGAGCGAGGTCCTGACGGTCTTTGCGTTCGACCCGAACATCCAGCTCGGCGCGGGGGAGCAGGGCGAGGAGCACCGGGGCAACCAGCGGGTGAATCTCGGGCTCGGGTGGTCGGACGCGCTGGAGCGCGCCGTCATCGATCGCTGGGACGAATCCGTCGCGGAGATCCTGAAATCACTCTTCGAGCAGGGCGAGAGCCTCAAGCGGACCAGCGACGTTGTCGCGCTGTACCGGCGCTTCGGCGCGAGCCCGGAGGACTGGATCGAGGGGCTCGACGCGCTCACGACCATCGACAGCGAGCACGTCCGCGGGCTGGTGGACCTGAACCGGGCGTCGCCCGAGGTGCTGGGCGCAGTGCCCGGGATCGACGAGAACAAGGCGCGCGACATCGCCGATGCGCGCGAGCGCCTCGGGCTGGACCAGCGCCGCTCGATCGTCTGGCCCGTGATCGAGGGCATCCTGACGCAAGACGAGTTCCAGGAGGCGTGCGACTGGCTCACGACGCGCTCGATGCAATGGCGCGTCCGGGTCGAGGGGGGGTCGCTGATTGCCGGCGAAGGCGGCGACGAGCTCTCGGAAAGCGCCGAGATGCGCGATCGGGTGGTTGTCGAATGCGTGATCGATGTCTCTTCACGCCGCCCGCGCGTGGCGTACCTGCGCGATGTCACTGGCCTGGAGCTGGCGTTGGCCCTGGGCGCCTCACCGGACGAGGAGACGGATCCGATCGACGAGCCTGAAGAGCCGGTACCCGGCGAGGTTTTCGAGCCGGCGGGTGTTGACCGCCCCGCGCCGCCCGAGCCGGCGCAGGACGAGAGCGAGACAGAGAGCGAGCCAGTCGGCGGCGGGCGCATCGGGCGGTGGGCCGTGGATCAGGGGAGCAGTTCGTGAGGCGATCGGGCGCGACCATCCTGATGGATTTCGACCGCGATCACCTGGGCGCGATCGGCGTGCAGGGGCAGGGCGCCTCGGCGCGGGTCTCCGGGTGGGGGCTCATCAAGCGGCCCGACAGCGTTCAGGCGGGCGATCCCGAGTCCCTCGGACGCTGGCTGCGTGAACAGCTCGACGAGGCGGGGCTCGGGAGCGGCCGCGTCGTCATCGGCGCTCCGCGCTCCGAGGTCGTGCTCAAGCTGCTCAGCGTGCCAGGCGGGCGGGCGCTCGATGAGCACGAGCTGGCGAACGTGGTGCGTTTGCAGATGCTGCGTCAGACCGCCGTGGCGATCGAGGACGCGGTGTTCGACTACGTGCCCTTTGACGTCGAGGGTGAGCAGTCCGATCGCCAGGTGCTCGTCGGGGCGATCCCGGGCGAGAAGCTCGCCTGGCGACGACGGGTCGTGGAGAACGCCGGGCTCAAGCTCGGCGGGCTGCGGCTGCGGGCCTCGGGGATCGCGGAACTCGTGGGTTCGT
>JAJDDH010000406.1 GCA_029260415.1 Phycisphaerales bacterium
CGGTACCGGCCAGATTGACCTGATAGAGGCCGGACAGCGTTCCGTCCGCGCGCAGCGGCTCCACGATCCCCGCCGCGTCCACCTGCTGCAGATCGATGATCCGTGTCGTCCGCGCCGGCGGCGAGAGCTGCTGCACCTGGCGCAGCAGCCCGGTGAACCGCGTCATCCCCGCCGCGCTGGCCCGGACGATCATCTTCCCCGCGGCCTTGTCGATCTCCGCGTCGATCGGCCCCGCCTCGCTGACGGGCAGGCCCCGGGTCTGCTCCTCGTAGAGCGCCATCGCCCGCGCCAGCGTTATCTCGGGGTCGCTCCCCTGCAGGTCGAGCACCTGCAGGCGCCGGTCGGCGCCCTGCTCCGCGTCGAGCTGCTCGATCAGCCCCTCGATCGTCGAGAATTGGTCGGGCAGCGCCCGGACAACGATGGTCCCCAGCTCATCGAGCGCCTCAAACGATGGCGCCCGGTACGCCGAGCCGTCCGCCGGGGTCAGCAGGGGCCTTGCAAGGCGGGACAAACGCCCGCTGAGCTGCGTGGGGTTCACGCTCTCGAGGCGGTAGGTCCGGGTTTCCAGGTCCGCGCTCGCCTGCGACTGCGCCGTCTTGAGTCGCTGCTCGAAGCGGGATACACCCTCGCGCGTGCCCACGAGCGTGACCGCCCCCGACTCAGCGTCCAGGATCGCGCGCACCGGGTCGCGCTCGTCGTCGCCCGTCAGCGCCTCGACGCCCCGGGCCATCTCCAGGATCTGCGCGGGATCGCCCTCGCTGATGCGCACAACGCGCGCCTCATGGCGCCGGTCGGGCTGCACGTCGATGCCGAGCACGAGCTGGGCAAACTGCTCGACGTCGGCGCTCGGACCCGAGACCACCAGACCATCGCCCCCGGGCAGCGGCGCGAACCGGAGCATCTGCGTCTGACGGGGCGAGAGCAGGCGGCGCACGATCTGCTCGGCCTGCTGCGAGGTCACGTGCTGCAGCGGCAGCACCCGCGCGGACCGGTCCGTCGCCGCGTCCGACCCCGAGCCCAGGCCCGGGTCGATCTCTTCGAGCAATGCCTTGGACTGCGCCAGCAGGTCCGCCGAGGCGACGACGACAATCTTGCCCACCTCGGGCAGGGCCTGGACGGTCGGGCGCCTCCGCTCGGGCATCGCCTGGAAGAGCGAGTTGAGCTGGGCCGCGGCGCTGTTGGCGTCCGCCTCGCTCAGCGTAAACGTCATCATCCGCGTCCCGCCCGCGCTGCCCGCCTCGGGCGAATCGAGCAGGCGGACCAGGTCCTCGACCGTCCCCATCCGCTGGCTGGGGCCCACCGCGACGACCGCGTTGAGGCGCATGTCCGCCTGGATCTTGAGCGGGGGCTTGGACACGTCCTCCGTGATCTTGGGCTGCCCGTTCTTGTCGACCGTCATCACCTGGTCGCGCTCGGGCACGAGCGCCCGCAGCGAGTCGGCCAGCTCGGACGCGCTCGTGCTGGTCACAGGGAAGACGCGCAGGTCGATGTCCGCCGGGCGGACGCTGTCGATCTGGTTGACGATCTCGCGCAGGCGCCGGCACTGGGCCGCGGTGTCCACGATGATCAGCATGTTCTGCTGGTCGATCGCCTGCACCATGCCCGGGGGCTTGATCAGCGCCGTGATCCGCTCGCTCACCTGCGACGCGATCGCGTTGTTCAGCGGCAGGTAAATCGTCAGGAACTCGCTCGGGTCGATGCCTTCGAGCTCTTCCGGGCTGAGCACGGGCGTCGGGCGGCGGGCCGCGTCCTCGAGCGAGCGGAGCGTCAGGTACTTGGCGTCCCGCTGCAGGCGCACGTTGTGCATCGCCAGGTTGAGGTTCAGAATCTCGAGGGCCTCAGCCAGCGAGTAGTCCGCGGCGCTGATGAACGTCATCGACCCCGGGGGCAGGGGCGCCTCGCGGATGACGGGCAGGCCCGCCTCGCGCGACATGAAGTTGAGGACCTCTGCGAACGGCAGCTCGATGAAGTTGAACCGGATGCGTGGGGCCTGTGGTTGGCCGACATCGCCCGTGTTCTGGGCGGACCCGGAGCCGGGGGTGGGGTCGGGCTGGTAGCCCGCTCTGGCCGAGACCGCCAGGCCGGCCGTCGCCGCGAGGCTCCACGCCGCGATGGCGCGTGCTGAGAGTTGCCGCTGCATGTCGTGCTCCGTCACGTCCGCTCAAAGCGAGCGATGGGCGTCCTGCCCGTCGCCCGCAGTGTACCTAATTCAGCTCGCGTCGATCTGCGAGTGACTTACCCAGAAGAACCTCGTACCGCTTCTCATCAATCCGGAAGACCGCCCGCTCGCCTGAGCCCTCCTCGAACGTCGCCCCGAGCACCCGATCGCCGGGCGCCAGGACCCGTGACTTGCCGTTGGCGGTGTGAACCACGACCGCCTCGACCCGGTTTCCGCCCATGACACCGGCCAATCGCCAGTTCTCATACGGCGGGGGCTTGGTTGACGGGGTGGGTGTCGGCTCGGGCGCCTGGACCACCACCACCGGTTCGGGCGCCCGCGGCGGGACCCGGAACAGGCCCCGCTGGGCGATCTGACCCAGGCCCGCGACCACGTCCTCCCCGGCGGCGCTCGCCTCGGGCGCGTGCGCCGGGGCGTCCCGGGGCGCCAGATCGGGCGCCATCGCGATCGCGAAATCGGCCTTCAACTCCACCAACGCCCGCTCGGCGCCCACCGGGCGGATGCTCAGCCCCTCGACCCGGTGCACCCAGTCCTGCGCCTCGAGTGTCGCGAGCGCCAGCAGCGCCGACTCCAGCGTGCCCGTGCCCTGCACCCGCCCCCGCACGACGTAGAAGTCGGTCTGCTTGCGCAGACGCTGACGCAGGCGGGCGAAGCCGCCGGTCATGCGGACCTTGCTCGCCGGGCTGGCGACCGCTCTGGGAGGCGTG
Organism: Phycisphaerales bacterium; assembly: GCA_029260415.1. Lineage (GTDB taxonomy): Bacteria > Planctomycetota > Phycisphaerae > Phycisphaerales > UBA1924 > JAJRXR01. The sequence goes on from JAJDDH010000406.1 coordinate 2,887, forward strand.
TTCGAGACCACGACCTGGGTCAGCCCCGAGTCCGTCGCGATGGCGCTCAGACCCGCACGAAGTCGGTGCTCGAGCACGTCCCGGTCCGCCGCGAGCATGGTCGAGCCCACAGCGCGAAGGCGGTCGGTCGCGTTCTCGTACCGATCCAGCTGGCTGCTCAGCCCGCCTGTGACCTCTCGGGCCTGGGCGATCCTGCCCCGCAGCTCCGACGCGGGCGCCAGCACGAACACCCGCGCCAGCAGGTACAGCGCGACCAACAGCGCCAGCCCCCCACCGACCCAGATGACGCGCTTCTTCCGCTCGCTCACGGCCCGCCCCCCTCGCCCCGGAGCTCGATGGAGAACCGGTCCGCGACGTCGGCGCCGCGCACGCTCAGCCCGTACCGCCCGTCCGCCAGGATCCGCTCCCGCAGCGCCGTGGACACGTCGCGGGAGACCGCCCGCCCGTCGAGCGTGATGCGCTCGCCCGAGCTGGTCGTCCACGTTCCCGGGTAGGGCGCCTTGCTCCCGCCCGCATATCCGACCACAGGCTCGCTGGCGCACACGAGCTGGTCCAAGGGCCCCTCGCTCGGCGCGGGGAGCAGCCCGACGACCCGCTCGAGCTCTGCGCTCCACGCCGGCGACGCCCCGATCCACGCCTCCAGGTGCTCCGCCCGGGCGTCGCGCGCCAGCGCGTCGAGATACTCGCCCTGCAGCGTCTGGCTCCGCGCGCTCAGCGATTCGAGCTGGGTGTTGAGCGAACCGAGCACCGTCGTCCGGGCGACGAACAGGCCACCGCCCAGCAGCATGACCCCGAGCACGCCCAGCAGCGCCATGCGCCGCGGCGCCCCCATCCGGTC
>JAJDDH010000407.1 GCA_029260415.1 Phycisphaerales bacterium
CCCGCCAGCGGGCGGTTGGTCACGACCGACGACCCGTCCCCCTCCACCCGCACCCGGCACAGAATCTCCGGGCTCGACGCGACCAGGATCTGCCCCCGACCCTGCAGATAGACCATGTATGGGCTCGGGTTGACCGCCCGCAGCGCCCGGTACACGTCGAACGGGTCCGCGGCGCTGCGCCGCTCGAACCGCTGCCCGACGACCACCTGGAAGATGTCCCCCGCGCGGATGTACTGCTGGGCTCTGGCGACCATCGCCGCGTGCTCGTCACGTGTGATGTTGGAATCCATCGGGACCAGCTCGCGCGGCGCCGAGTCCATCCGACCCGAACCCAGCGGCTTGGAGTGCTCCTGGATGTCCCTGACTCTTCGCTCGATCGCGCCCACCGCCCGGTCGTACGCCTCCCCCGCGTCCGCGCCGGGCGGCGCGATCGCCAACTGCACCACGTGCACGAGCTTGTCCACGTGGTCGAAGACGACCACGCCGTCGTAGAACCCGAACTGCACGTCGGGCAGGGAGCGGTCGTCCATGGGCGCGCCGTCCCAGGGCAGCTTCTCGGGCTCCTCGTAGCGCACCGAGTCGTACGCCGCGTTGCCCACCCAGCCCCCCAGGAAGCACGAGGGCAGCTCGCCCCGCTCGACGCTGTGCTCGGGCAGGACCAGGCGCACGCCCCCGGAGATCGCGCGCAGCGCCGCGAACGGATCGGCGCCCGGTTCGGCGGGGACCAGCCCCGCCAGCGCCGCGTCGTGCGTCTCGATCGAGATCGCGTCCCGGGTCGCCAGCACCTCGATCGCCGGCCTGGCGCCGAGGATCGAGTGCCGCCCCTGGCGGTCGCCCCCCTCGACGGACTCGAGCAGGAACGAGGGCGCCGTGCGCTCGTCGGGGCTGACCAGACGCCGGTACGCGAGCACGGGCGTGAGCTGGTCGCTGAGCAGGCGGACACCCACGGGCACGCCGATCGCCCGCCCGGGATCTTCTCCGCGTTCACGCTCGACGATCTCGATCAGCTGCTCTCGGCTCAGGCTCGGCATCGGGGGCGAGTCTAGCCGGGGGGGGCCCGGGCGATGCGCGCGAACCAACGCGCTCGCCGCCCGGTAGAGTGCAGGACCATGCGCCCACCGCTCACCCTGCTGCTCCTGCCCGCCCTTCTGGGCGGCGCGTCGCTCGCCGCCCAACCGCTCACCGAGCTGCGCCCCGGGCTGGGCGACGCGTTCACCCAGGCCGACGACTTGCCCAGCGAGCAGCGCCTCGGGGTCCGGGCGGCGCTGATCAAGCGGGCCAGGTTCGTCATCCCGGATGTCGTGATCGTCCGCGACGAGGCGTCGTACCTCCACGCGATCTCCGCCTGGACGCCCGACGTCATCTTCCCCGTCCTCTGGGACGACGAATCCGTCCGCGCCGGCGAGGACATCGCCCGGTTCGTGCGCGCTTTCGAGCCCCGCGCCGTGGTCCGCTTCACCGCCGACGCGGGCGACGCTCCGGATCGCAAGGCCGCCATTGGCGCCGCGTGGTCCCGCGCGACCAGCACCCAGCCCGGCGAAGAATCCGACGCCCTCGCCCTCCGCTCGGCTCAGGGCGTCTCGCCCCCGGGGCTCGTCGTCACCAGCGCCACCGACCGCGCCTGGCCCGCGGCCCTCGCCCTCGCGGCCGGGCGCTTCCAGCCCCTCCACTTTATCGATCGCCCCCGTGGCTCGGTCAGCGCCGCGCTCTCGCTTGAAGCGGGCGAGGCGCTCTCATCACAGATCCAGGGCTTCGCCCAAGGCTCCGGGCTGGGCTGGCAGACCAAGGGCGACGACCTGGACGCGATCACGCTCTGCCTCAACGGGCCGATCAAGATCAAGACCGCCGAGCAGCCGCGCACGTTCGTGGCGCTGAGCGACCGCCTCGGGCGCCTGGGCGAGCTGGGCTCGGGCGAGCGCTGGGCGTGGTGCGGGCAGATCACGGGCGACGAGCCCGCGAGCGTGTACCGCGCGATGAGCGCCCTGTTCCTCGAGACCCACGGCGCCTGGCTCTTCGACGGGTACCCCGCGACCAGCGAGTGGGCGAGCTTCGACGCGACCGCGGCCGCGGCAACGCTCCGCAAGGGCACGATCCAGACCGTCCTCCACGACACGCCCAAGCAAGGGATTCTGAACTGGCGCCTGGGCGCCCTCCGCCCGCTGGACGCTGGTCTGATCATGGTCAACACCAAGGGCAACGTGGACTTCTTCGACCTCACCCCCGGGCGCGCCGCACCGGGCGACGCCCCGATCCTGAGCAGGCCCGCGATCGTGCACTTCGTGCACTCCTGGTCGCTGGGGCGCGCGGGCGACCGGAACACTGTGGGCGGGCGCTGGCTCGAGCGCGGCGCCTACGCCTACCTGGGCTCGGTGCAGGAGCCCTATCTGCAGGCCTTCGTCCCCACGCCCTCGCTGGCCAACCGCCTGCTCGCGGGCCTGCCCTGGGGCGTCGCGGCCCGCGTCGATTCCGGCCCCGTCTGGAAGCTCGCCCTGCTGGGCGACCCCCTGATCACCCTCTCGCCCTCGGGATTCCGCTCGGAGAACACGCTGCCGATCGAGGGCGCCGCGCTCTCGGCGGGCATCGCCCCCCGGCTCAGCGAGGGGAAGTTCGCCCAGGCCCTGCGCGAGCTGACGCTGCTGGGGCGCGATCAGGACGCTGCGCGTCTGGCGCGGGGCCTGCTCAAGGACCGACCCGACGACCTCACGCCCGGCGCGATCGCCGGCGCCATCCCCGCGCTCGGACGCACGGGCGATCACACAAGCGTGATCGCGCTCGCGCTGCGCCATCCCGACATCTCGGGCCAGCCCGTGCTCCACGACCTTGCCTGGCAGAGCGCCCGCGTGCTGATCGCGACGCGCAAGGACGACGGGAGCGCGCTGGGCTTCATGCGACGCACCATCCGCCAGGCCCAGCTCCTTCGCGACGCCGACGAGATCGGGCAGGCGCTCAAGCGGGCTGCCAACGGGCGCAGCGCCGCGGCGTACGTCAACTCGCTCGCCCCCCGGGCCGCCAGCGAGCGGGACAGCCAGTCGCTCGAGAAGATGGCCTCCGAGTTCGCCTCGGGCAAGCGCTAGCGACCCGCCCCGCCACAGCGGACCGAGCCGTCGGCGCGAAGCTCAACCCACAGCGAGCCCATCGAGGGCGTCTCGAGCCAGACCCGCCCCTCGCGCGCGGCGCTCCAGCGCGGGTCCATCCCGCGCTGGGGGCCCGTGGACTGCAGGACCACGCGCGCCCCGGTCCGCCCGACGAAGCGCAGGGCCTCGGGGCTGACCGACCCGTGGTGGGGCAGCTCGAGCGCGTCAGTCCGCACATCGATCCCCTCGCGGTCCAGGCGGTCCATCGCCTCGCCCTGGATGTCACCGGTGAGCAGGGCGCGCCGAACGCCAGCGCTAGTTGGCGTCTCAAGACGGACCACGAGCGAGCGGTCGTTGTCCGCCAACGTGCCATCGCCCCAGCCGTCAGCGATGACGCGCAGCGTCGAAGCGCCCAGGGCGATCGTGTCGCCCCGCCCCACGCGTTCAATGAGCACGCCCTGCTCGCGCAGGCGGTCCAGGGCGAACGCCAGCGAGCCGCGCGGGTCGCGCTGCGCCCGGGCGAGCGTCGCGTCGCCCACGAACACCCGCTCCAGGCCCAGCGGCTCGCACAGCTCGGGCAGGGCGTTGTAGTGGTCCAGGTTCGGGTGGCTGATGATCGCCGAGCGCACACGCCAGACGCCCAGCTCGCCCAGACGCTCGCGCACGCGACGCGTCCCCCAGCGTCGCGAGAGCGAGCCCGCGTCCCAGAGCAGGGCGCCCCCGTCGGTGCGCACGAGCATGCACGTGCCATCGCCCACGTCGATCGCGTCCAGGCGGGCGCGCACGCCCCGCTCCAGCGATCCCGCGCCGCCCTGCTGCCACGCCAGCCAGAGCACGACAACCGCCCCGGCGCTGAGCAGGCGGGCGCTGCGCCAGGCTCGGGGCGTCGCCGCCGCGTGGATCAGCGCCAGCGCCCACAGCGTCGCCCCGGCGCCCCACAGCGCGGACAGGCGGGGCGTCGCGCTCGTCGCGCCGGGGATCGACTCGAGCACACGGGCCATCCACAGCGTGAACCCGCCAACCGGCTCAACAACGCCTCCCAGGACGCCCCCCAGCCAGGGCCAGACGGCGCCCGCGCTCGCGACGAAGAAGCCAACGCCCAGATCCAGCGTGACGATGGGCGTCAGCAGCAG